>NZ_JBSWXD010000132.1:0-19691 GCF_056160425.1 Micromonospora sp. ABR4_055 | reverse complement strand
TGGTGGGGGGGGGGAGGGGGGGGGAAGAGAGGGGGGCGGAGGGGGCGGGTGGCGGGCGCCTGCCCTGTCGTCCTGCTTGGTGGGGGGACCGGGCGGGACGACGGATCGGCTCAGTACTCCCGGGTGGGCAGCGCTTCCTCGGCCTGCTCCTGGGTGAAGGTGGTCTCCTCGGTGACCACCCGCTTGGGCACCGACTCGCCGGCGTGCACCTGCTCGACCAACTCCATCAGCTGTGGCCCGAGCAGCGGGCTGCACTCCGCGATAAAGTTGATCTTGCCGTCGGCGAGCGCCTGCATGCCGTCGCGGACCGCGTCGATCGTGATGATCGTGATGTCCTGGCCGGGCACCAGACCGGCGGCCTCGATCGCCTCGATCGCGCCGAGACCCATGTCGTCGTTGTGCGCGAAGAGCACGTCGATGTCGTCGTGGGCCTGGAGGAAGGCCTCCATGACCTCCTTACCCTTGGCCCGGGTGAACTCACCGGTCTGCGACGCGATGATCTCGAACTTCGGGTCGACGGCGATCGCCTCACCGAAGCCCTGCTTGCGGTCGTTGGCCGGAGCCGAGCCGGTGGTGCCCTGCAGCTCGACGATCCGCACCGGGCCGGGCTCGTCGGCGAACTCCTCGGCCAGCCACTCCCCGGAGAGCCGACCCTCGAGGACGAAGTCGGAGCCGATGAAGGTCTCGTACAGCGTCTCGTCCTGCGAGTCCACTGCCCGGTCGGTCAGGATCACCGGGATCTCGGCATCCTTGGCCTCCTTGAGCACCGTGTCCCACCCGGACTCCACGACCGGGGAGAAGGCGATCACGTCGACCCGCTGGGCGATGAAGTTGCGGATCGCCTTGATCTGGTTCTCCTGCTTCTGCTGGGCGTCGGCGAACTTCAGCTCGATCCCGGCCTCGGCCGCAGACTCCTGGACCGACTTGGTGTTCGCCGTACGCCAGCCACTTTCGGCGCCGACCTGGGAGAAGCCGAGGACGATCTGGTCGTCACCGCCGCCACCCCCCTCCGCGCCCGAGTCACCACAGGCGGCGGTGGTCGCCACCAGCATCGCCGCGATCATGACGGCGGAAAAACGTCTGAACACTGCCTACCTCCCGCTGAGGCTGATGTCGTCCGCCGGTTGGCCGGACGACCGGCGGTCGAAACGGTCCACGGATGCGGTGGACCGACTGTTAGCGTTAACTTTGCGATTCGGTCAAACACCCGGCGTACGCCAAGCTTCCGACCCACCGACACCCTTCCCAGGTGGCCCAACTGGTCGGGATGCCATCGACAGCCGAGGCTCAACCGCCGCGTTTCAGGAGTGTTACCGTTCTCATCGAGCACGTCAAGGGGGTGGATCGCGGCCGTTACCGCTCTGTTGCGACAACTTCCCTCGGCACCACCGAGTGGGGCGGGACGATCAGATGAGCGATAACATCGACAACGGTCGCAGACCAGGGTATCCGGTCGGGTCTCCGTAGTAGGGCAACCGCTGCCGGATCGGCGGAACCAGGTTCTCCCCTCGGCTCGCCGCCAGCCCATGGCGGCTCCCGGTGGGTGACCGCTAACCTCGCTGTTGACGGAGCTGGCACGGGCACCGGAAGACAGCCCGGCCCACCCGGCCGGTCCAGTTCCGCGGCCCTGGCACCACGCCGGGTCTGAAGATCATCGGCAGTGCCGGCACGTCCCGGCCGGACTTGAGGTGGGCAGCGGTGAGCAGCAGAAGCGTCCGGGAACCAGCGATGACGGATGTGGCCAGGCTGGCCGGGGTGAGCCACCAGACGGTGTCCCGGGTTCTCAACGGTCACCCCAACGTGCGCGAACAGACCCGGCTACGGGTCCGAGCCGCCATCGCCGAGCTGGGCTACCGGCCGAACCGCGCGGCCCGCGCCCTGGTCACCGGCAAGTCACAGGTGATCGGAGTGGTGGCACAGAACTCGACGCTCTACGGTCCAGCGTCCCTGCTCGCCGCGTTCGAGCAGGCCGCCGGGGCCGCCGGGTTCGCGGTCAACGTGGGCAGCGTCCGCAGTCTGGATCGGCAGTCCATCGCTGGCGTCGTCGACCGCCACCTCGACCAGCGGGTCGCCGGCCTGGTAGTGCTCGCACCGGTGGTCTCCGCCGGCGAGGCCGTGCAACAGGTGCCGGCCGGAGTGCCACTGGTCACCATCGACGGTGACCCGCAGCACAACACCGCGCTGGTCACCGTCGACCAGGCGGCCGGGGCCCGGGCCGCCACCCGGTGCCTGCTGGACGCGGGTCACCCGACCGTCTGGCACGTCTCCGGTCCGGGCGACTGGTTCGACAGCGCCGGGCGGATCCACGGCTGGGAGCAGACCCTGCGGGACGCCGGCGCCGAGGTCCCGCCACTGGTGCCGGCCGACTGGAGCGCGGCGTCCGGCTACCGCGCCGGGCAGATGTTGGCCCGGATGCGCGACGTCACCGCCATCTTCGCCGCCAACGACCACCTCGCGCTGGGCATCCTGCGGGCCCTGAGCGAGCGGGGCCGGCGGGTGCCGGACGAGGTCAGCATCGTCGGCTTCGACGACGTGCCGGAGGCCGCCTACTTCACCCCACCGCTGACCACCGTACGGCCGGACTTCGACGCGGTGGCCAAGGCGAGTCTGGCGCTGCTGCTGCGGCAGATCGAGTCGGGCGCGCGCAGCGACGAGCGGCACACCATCGAGCCGACCCTGGTGCACCGGCGCAGCGTCGCCGCGCCCAGCTGAACCGGCCCGCCAGCAGAGCCGACGGCGCTCCACATCCAGCCCTTGAGCTGTGGAAACGTCCCGCAACGGAGGCGTCGGGGCGACGCCGGCGCGGGCGGTCGGATGTTTCGCATCGGTTTCCCAAGGATCGCGTAGGGGCTCTTGACAGCGAACTTGTGAGCGATAACACTGCGACTCACAGTGCCACCGATAGTTTGCAGCAACCCGACAGCGTGACGGGGCCGCATGGCCACCGGCCGCCCGCCGTGCCCGGTGCACCGCCCAGCGGTCCGGCACCTCATCGCCCACGGCACCACAACCTCCCGCCTGCGGCGCCACCGCCCGCAGCCCATCCCAGAGAGGGAGACGTCCGTGCAACTGCGCACGAGCACCATAATCCAACGGCTGGCCACGATCGGCGTAGCCGCTGCCCTGGCGACCAGCCTGGCCGCCTGCGGCTCCAGCGAGAAGACCATCAACCAGGAGACCGGCGACGGCGACAACACGGGGGCCCTGGTCGGTGTCACCATGCCCACCCGGTCCTCCGAACGCTGGATCAGCGACGGCGACAACGTCAAGGCCGCGCTGGAGGAGCTGGGTTACGAGGTCGACCTGCAGTACGCGGAGAACGACATCCCGACCCAGGTCAACCAGATTGAGAACCAGATCACCCGGGGCGCCCGGCTGCTGATCGTCGCCTCGATCGACGGCACGGCGCTGACCACCCAGCTGCAGCAGGCCGCCGACCAGGGCATCCCGGTCATCGCCTACGACCGACTCATCCGCAACAGCCCGAACGTGGACTACTACGCCACCTTCGACAACTTCAAGGTTGGCGTACAGCAGGCCACGTCCTTGCTGGTCGGACTCGGCATGCTCAACGCGGACGGCTCCGCCGGCGAGGCCGACGGCCCGTTCAACATCGAGCTGTTCGCCGGATCGCCGGACGACAACAACGCCACCTTCTTCTTCGACGGCGCGATGTCGGTGCTGCAGCCGCACATCGACTCGGGCAAGCTGGTGATCCGCAGCGGCCAGACCGACTTCGACACCGTCGCGATCCTGCGTTGGGACCCGGAGACCGCACAGCGGCGGATGGAGGACCTGCTCACCCGCACCTACCAGGGCGGCGTCACGGTCGACGGGGTGCTCTCGCCGTACGACGGGCTCTCCATCGGCATCCTGTCCGCGCTCAAGAGCAGCGGATACGGCACCGCCGGCCAGCCCTACCCGGTGGTGACCGGGCAGGACGCCGAGGAGGTCTCGGTCAAGTCGATCCTGGCCGACGAGCAGTACTCGACGATCTTCAAGGACACCCGCGAGCTGGCCAAGAAGACCGTCGAGATGGCGCACGCCGTCCTCAGCGGCGACGAGCCGGAGGTCAACAACACCACCGACTACGACAACGGGGAGAAGGTCGTCCCGTCCTACCTGCTCGAGCCGGTGATCATCGACAAGAGCAACTACGAAGTGCTGATCGACAGCGGCTACTACTCGGCCGAGCAGCTGGGCTGAGTCCACGATCATGCCGACCGACGCCATCCTGCAGATGCGGGGCATCACCAAGACGTTCCCCGGCGTGCGTGCCCTGCACGACGTCAACCTGACCGTACGCCGGGGCGAGATCCACGCCATCTGCGGCGAGAACGGCGCCGGCAAGTCGACCCTGATGAAGGTGCTCTCCGGCGTCTACCCGCACGGGTCGTACGCCGGAGAGACCAGCTTCGACGGCCGGCCGGCCCGGTTCGCCGGGATCCGGGACAGCGAGCACCGGGGCATCGTGATCATCCACCAGGAGCTGGCGCTCTGCCCGCAGCTGACGATCGCCGAGAACATCTTCCTCGGCAACGAACAGACCCGCCGTGGGCTCATCGACTGGAACCACACCAACCACCAGGCGGCCGAGCTGCTGCGCCGGGTCGGGTTGACGGAGAATCCGACCACCCTGGTCGCCGAAATCGGGGTGGGCAAGCAGCAGTTGGTCGAGATCGCCAAAGCGCTGTCCAAGCAGGTGAAGCTGCTGATCCTGGACGAGCCCACCGCCGCGCTCAACGACGAGGACTCCGCGCACCTGCTCGACCTGCTCCGCGGGCTGCGGGACACCGGCATCACCTGTGTGATCATCTCGCACAAGCTCAACGAGATCCTCGCCATCGCCGACACGATCAGCATCCTGCGCGACGGCGAACTGATCGAGACGCTCGACCCGGCGAACGACGAGGTCACCGAGGACCGGCTGATCGCCGGCATGGTGGGCCGGTCGATGGAGCACCGGTTCCCGCCGCGCACCCCGAAAATCGGCGCCGAGGCGCTGCGGATCGAGGAGTGGACGGTGCGCTCCCCGGACGGCGACCGGGTGGTCGTCGCCGACGCCAACCTCACCCTGCACCGTGGGGAGGTCGTCGGGCTGGCCGGGCTGATGGGAGCCGGTCGGACCGAGCTCGCGATGAGCGTCTTCGGTCGGGCGTACGGCCGGGACATCAGCGGCCGGGTCTACAAGGACGGCCGGCAGATCCAGCTGCGCTCGGTCCGCGAGGCGATCGACCACGGCATCGCGTACGCCACGGAGGACCGCAAGCGGTACGGACTCAACCTGATCGAGGACATCCAGCGCAACGTGTCGGCGGCCGGGCTGACCCGGCTGGCCCGCCGTGGCTGGGTCAACGAGGGCGCCGAGCACCGGACGGCGCAGGGGTTCCGCCGCAGCATGAACATCAAGGCGCCGAGCGTGGCGAGCATCGTCGGCAAGCTCAGCGGCGGCAACCAGCAGAAGGTCGTGCTGTCCAAGTGGATCTTCACTGAGCCGGACGTGCTGATCCTGGACGAGCCGACCCGGGGCATCGACGTCGGCGCCAAGTACGAGATCTACTCGATCATCAACCAGATCGCCGACAACGGTACGGCGGTCCTGGTCATCTCCTCTGAACTGCCCGAACTGATCGGGCTGTGCGACCGGATCTACACGTTGTCGGCCGGCAGGATCACCTGCGAGGTGCGGCGGGCCGACGCCACCCAGGAGCGACTCATGCAGCACATGGTGCAGGGACAGGAGCAGGGATCGGGGGCCGACCGGTGAGCGTCGCCCGGATCAACGTCCGCGAGAGCGGCATCTACATCGCGTTCGGGCTGATCGTCGTGCTGTTCGCGGTGCTGACCGACGGGGCACTGCTGCAGCCGCAGAACCTGTCCAACATCATCGTGCAGAACTCGTACGTGCTGATCCTGGCGATCGGCATGATCCTGGTCATCATCGCCGGGCATATCGACCTGTCGGTCGGCTCGGTGGTCGGCGCGACCGGGGCGATCGCCGCCGTACTGATGGTCGAGCACGACCTGCCCTGGCCGCTGGCCCTGCTGATCACCCTGATCGCCGGTGCCGCGATCGGCGCCTGGCAGGGCTTCTGGATCGCGTACTTCGGCATCCCGGCGTTCATTGTCACCCTGGCCGGGATGCTGCTGTTCCGGGCGCTCACCCTGAGTGTGCTCGGCAACCAGGGCATCGGGCCGTTCCCGGATCCGGTGCGTACCCTCGCCAACGGCTTCACCGAGGGCTATCTGGGCAACATCGGGTTGGGCCCGCTCGGCGGCGCCGATCTGGTCAGCCTGCTGGTCGGTCTGGTCGCGGTCGGCGGTATCGCGGTCAGCCAGTGGCGGGCCCGGGTCGCCCGGCTCGGCTACGACCAGGCGGTGGAGCCGATGCCGGTCTTCCTGTTCAAGATCGTCGGCGCCTCGGCGGCGGTGCTGTTCGTGATCGTGCAGTTGGCCCGGTTCAAGAACCTGCCGTGGGTGCTGGTGCTGCTGGCGGCCCTGGTGCTCGGCTACTCGCTGCTGACCAAGCGGTCGGTGTTCGGTCGGCAGATCTACGCGGTCGGCGGCAACCTGCAGGCCGCGGTGCTGTCCGGGGTCAAGGTCAAGTCCGTCGTGTTCTGGATCTTCGTGAACATGGGGGTGCTCTCCGCGCTGGCCGGGATCATCTTCGCCGGCCGGCTCAACCTGGCCGGACCGACCGCCGGCAACACCTTCGAGCTGGACGCGATCGCCGCCGCGTTCATCGGCGGGGCGGCCGTGCAGGGCGGGGTCGGCAAGGTGGTCGGCGCGGTCACCGGCGGTCTGATCATGGGCGTGATCAACAACGGGATGTCGCTGATCGGCGCCCCCAGTGAGAACGTCATGCTGGTCAAGGGTGCGGTGCTGCTGGCCGCGGTCGCCTTCGATGTGTGGAGCAAGCGCCGCGCCGGCGTCGCCTCCCGCTGACCCCGCCGATCCACCCGGACCGCCTGGGCTGTCCACCGGGATGCGGCGCAGCTCACCATCGACCCCACCGGTCCGACACCCGCAGCCCGCACCGCTAACCTCCTGATGCTCGGCGACAGCCCGGAGCCGCCGGCGATCCCGGCGGCGGTGACCATCACGGCCAGCCACGGACGTCGTACCGCGAACCGTAGGCAACCACGCCTACCGCGGCCTGCCCTGCTCCCACACGACGGGGGCGGGGCAGGCCCATGTCGTCCTAGCGCACCAGCTTGGCTTCACCTGACGATCTGGCCCCGTCCGCCGCCAGGGCTGGGCTGCCAGGGCCAGGGCACGTCCCGGTAGGCGGCCTCGATGAGCAGCGACTCCAGGTCGCGCAGGTACGGCTCGATCGTTTCCGGTGCCAGGAACCGGGTGTCGACCGTGTAGGTGAGGCCGAGCGCATCCGGCTCGTCCACCACGTGCAGCAGGCGGTGCCAGGAGGCGGCGTCCAGGCCGTCGGTCCGGGAGAAGCGACTGTCGTCGGCGGCCGCCCGCAACTGCTGCTCGGCTACCGGCGGCACGTCGTCCACCACGTCCCCGCCGGGCAGCCGGACGTCGTTAAAATAGTAGTGCGGCAGGAATGCGGTGGTGTAGTCGTAGCCGAGCTCCTCGAACGTCGTCCGCATCGCGACGGCGTCGTAGTAGGCGTGCAAGTATCCGTCCAGCGCGACCCGATAGATCCGTGGTAGCAGCTCAAAGAAACCCGGGCGATCGGCGATGTCCAGCACGCAGAAGCCGATTTGACCGAGATTGGCGATCGCATTGACGTACTCGGGCCGGAAGCGGTTGTGCGACATGTTGAACAGTCCGCAGACCTGACGCCCGGTCGCTCCGGCGGACAGGGCGGTGGTAGCGGCGAGCAGCACCGTCGAGAAACTCACCCGATGCCGGGCGGCGACCATCCGGGCGGCGGTGGCGGCGGCCGACGAGACCAGTGTGCCCCGGTGCAGCCGTGGGGTGGCCGGCGGCGCCGGCTCGTCGAGCGAGACGTCGGCCAGCCGGCGGTACTGCCGGAGCCAGTACGCCACGGTACGGCCCGAGTGCCGCTGGTCCGGCCCGTGCTGGCGGCGGGCCACGTCCACCGACTGCAGCCCGGCCGGGGTGCCCAGGTCGCCCCGGAGCAGGATCAGCCGCAGGTCACGCAGCACCACCTCGACCGCGTACGCGTCCACGGTCGAGTGGCTGAAAACCAGCACCAGCTGGCGTACCACGCCGTCGACCCGCACCACGGCGAACCGCACCGGCCACTCCCGACCGTGGTCGAAGGCGATATCACCCAGCCGGCGGGTGAGCTCGGCGGCCGCCACGGCGCCGTCGCCGGTGCCCGCAACCACCAGGACCGGGACCTGCCCGGCCGCCGCGGTCTCCTGCCGCGACGTGCCGTCCGCCGTCCGGCATACCCGGGTACGCAGCCCGCCGTGCCGGCCGACTAGCACGCCGATTGCCCGCACCACGCTGGACAGGTCGGCCGGGGCCCGACGCGGCACCGCCAGCACCCGACGCAGGTTGAGGAACAGGTGCTGGGTCCTCGACAGGGCGGCGGCCCGCCACATGACCTGCTGCGCCCAGGTCATGTGGGCCACCTCAGTCCGGCCACCGTGGAACTCCGCGTGGACCAACTCGTCCATGGCCCACTCGGCGGGCACGACGGCATCGACGAATCGCATTCCCGACGGTACGACGGCACGACATGCATCGAATCGATCATTCGTCCGTACCACAGTGCACTAAAAGTTGATTCCGCTGTGCCGACGACGGGGGTCAGGCTGATGGCTCACGTAGACGAATCAAAGGCAATCCGGGTGACGAATCTCGACGTACCAGCGCAGGATGTCCCGATCCAATCACAAGTGATTCAGCACCGAAAAGGGGAAAGTCCGGCACTGTCGTTCGGTCAGGAGCGGATCTGGTTCACCGAACAGCTGACGCCGGGTACCGCCGGCTACGTCGTGCACAGCACGGTACGGATGGGTGGACCGCTCGATGCCGACCTGCTGCGTGCCGCAGTGGATACCGCCGCGGCCCGCCACGACAGCCTGCGGATGCGGTTCACCGAGAACCTCGACGGCGAGCCGCAGGTCGAGGTGGTACCGCAGGTCACCGTACCGTTCACGGTGCTCGACGCCGACAACGAGGCACACGCCCGGGAGCTGGTCGACGCCGCCGTGCGGACCCCGTTCGACCTGGCCGTCGCACCGCTGCTGCGGGTGCTCCTGGTCCGGCTCGGCGATGACGACCAGGTGCTGCATGTGGGGATGCACCACATCGTCAGCGACGGCTGGTCGCTGAACCTGCTGCTGGCCGAGGTCGCCGCCCTCTACGGCGCGCTCACCGACGGTCTGCCGGTGCCGCCGGCACCGGCCATCGACTACGCCGACTACGCCGCCTGGCAGCGGGTACGCGGTGACGGGCCGGCCGTTCAGCGGGAGCTCACCTACTGGACCGGGGCGCTCGCCGGAGTGCCGCCGCTGCAGCTGCCGACCGACCGGCCCCGACCCGCCGTGCAGTCGTACGCCGGCGACGTGCACCGGTTCGGCTTCGACGCCGAGCTCACCGCGGCGCTGCGCCGGCTGAGCCGGGCCCACCGCAGCACCCTCTACATGACGCTGCTCACCGGCTGGCAGGCGACGTTGTTCCGGTACAGCGGGCAGCGGGACTTCGCCGTCGGATCACCGGTCGCCGGCCGGGTGGTGCCGGAGGTGGAGAACCTCGTCGGGCTGTTCGTCAACACGGTGGCGATCCGGGCCGACCTGTCCCGGGCACCGGCCAACGGCGCCGGCGGTGGCGGTGCCGGCGATCGCGGTGGTGCCAGCAGTGCCGGCGACGGCGGTGAGCCGGGCTTCGGTGAGCTGCTGCGCCGTACCCGGGGGCGGGTGCTACGGGCGCTGAGCCACCAGGAGGTCCCGTTCGAACGTCTGGTCAAGGAGCTCAACGTCGCCCGCGACGTCAGTCGGGCGCCGGTGTTCCAGGTGCTGTTCACCCTGCAGAACTACTCGCGGGCGCGGAGCAGCTGGCCGCGCGGGATCACCACCGGGGCGTTCGGCAGCGACACGGCGGCGGCCCGGTTCGACCTGTCGCTCTACGTCAGCGAGACCGGCGACGGGCTGCGGGCCATGCTGGTCTACAACACCGACCTGTTCGACGCCGCCACCGTGGCACGGCTCACCGGGCACTACCGGGCGTTGCTGCGCGCCGCGGTGGCCGACCCGGACCGGCCGGTGGTGGATCTGCCGCTGCTCGACGACGCACAGCAGCGGCAACTGACCGCGTTCAGCACCGGCCCGGTGCCCGGCACCGACCGGCCACGACCGGCCACTGCCGGGGCGGTCAACCTCGGCGACCTGGTCACCCGGCACGCCACGGCCACCCCGCAGGCACCCGCCGTGGTCCACGGCGACGACCTGATCAGCTACGCCGAGCTGGACCGACGCGCCAACCAGCTGGCCCACCAGCTGCGGGAGCAGGGTGTCGCGCCGGGCCACCTGGTCGGCGTCTGCCTGGACCAGTCGGTGCAGTTGGCGGTCGCGCTGCTCGCCGTACTGCGGGCCGGCGGGGCCTACCTGCCGCTCGATCCCGAGCAGCCACCCGCCCGGCTGCGGCTGATGCTCGCCGACGCCGCCCCGACGGTGGTGTTGACCAGCAGCGCGATCCGCGCCGAGCTGGGCGGCGACGCCGCCCAGGCGGCCCTCGCCGGGGCGACCTGCCTGGACCGGATCGCCCCGGTCGTCGCAAAGCAGCCGACCGGGCCGCCGGCAGGGGCGGCGGGCGGCGACGACCTGGCCTACGTCATCTACACGTCCGGCTCGACCGGCGTGCCCAAGGGGGTCGCGGTCGCCCACCGGCAGGTACTGAACTATCTGGACGGGGTCGCCGAGCGGTTCGACGTCGTGCCGGCCGGCCGGTACGCGCTGCTGCAGTCGCTGTCGTTCGACTTCAGCGTCACCGTGTTCTACCTGGCGTTGGCGACCGGCGGTTGCGTGCATCTGGTGCCGAGGCGATGCACCGGCGAGGAGCTCGCCGACGCGCTGCGCACCGGACGGATCGACTACCTGAAGATGACGCCGTCGCATCTGCGGGCGCTGGCCGCCGAGGTTGACACGGCGCGGCTGCTGCCCCGGCGGGCGCTGATCCTGGGCGGGGAGGCGGCCGACCTGGACTGGGCGGCGGACCTGGCCGGGCACGGCGTACCAGTGTTCAACCATTATGGACCGACTGAGGCCACCGTCGGGGTGACCACCTACCGGGTGTCGGCGCACGAGCGGGGGCCGGGCAGCGTGCCGATCGGCCGCCCACTGCCGTACGCCCGGGTGCACGTGCTCGACGCCCGGCTGCGGCCGGTGCCGGTCGGCGTACCGGGTGAGGTGTACCTGGGCGGCGACCGGCTGGCCCGCGGCTACCTGAACCGGCCCGGGCTGACCGGGCAGCGGTTCGTCCCGGACCCGTTCGGTCCGCCCGGCTCCCGGCTGTACCGCACCGGTGACCTCGGCGCGTGGCGTGCCGACGGCGAACTGCTCTTCCTGGGCCGCACCGACCACCAGGTCAAGATCCGCGGCTACCGGGTGGAGCTGGGTGAGGTGGAGGCGGCGCTGCGCGAGATTCCCGGGGTACGGCAGGCCGCCGTACTGCTGCGTGACGACCGGTTGGTCGGCTACCTGGAACGCGCCCCGCAGGACCCGGCACCGGAGACGGCGCACGGGCCGGAGCCGGCCGAGCTGCGCCGGCTGCTCGCCGACCGATTGCCGGACCACATGATCCCCAGTCGGTACTGCTGGCTGGACCGGCTGCCGCTGCAGGAGCACGGCAAGATCGACCGCAGGGCGCTGCCGGAACCGGGCGACGATCAACCCGCCCGCGAGTACGTCGAGCCGACCGGTCCGGTGCAGACGCTGATCGCCGCCGTCTGGCAGGCGGTGCTGCAGGTGCCCCGGGTCGGCGCCGACGACGACTTCTTCGAGCTGGGCGGGCATTCGCTGCTGGCCACCCAGGTGGTCGCCCGGCTGCGCCGGGAACTGCCGACGGTCCGCGTCGGCGACGGCGCGCCTCCGGCTGTCAGCGTGATGGACCTGTTCCGGCACCGCACCGTACGCGAACTCGCCGCCCTGCTGACCGACGGTGACACCGAGCGGGGTCGGCTGCTGCATGAGCTGACCGCACCGACCTCCGCCGCCGAGCGGGTCGCCACCCTGGTCTGTGTCCCGTACGGCGGCGGCAGCGCGGTGGTCTACCAGCCACTCGCCGACGCGCTGCCGGCCGGCTGGCGGCTGCTGTCGGTGGCGATGCCCGGGCACGACATCGGGCTGGCCGACGAGCCGGCACCGATCGACGAAGTCGCCGAAGGCGTGGTCGCGGAGATCCTGGACCGGGTCGACGGACCGCTGATCCTCTACGGCCACTGTGGGCCCGGCGGGGCGCTCGCCGTAGAGGTGGCCCGCCGGCTGGAACAGGCCGGGCGGGAGTTGACCGCGGTCTACCTCGGTGCGATCTTCCCGTTCGGCCGGCCGACCGGCGGGCTGCTCGGTCCGCTGCTGCGGCTGCGGTTGGTGGAGCGGGTCCGCAGCGACCGGATCTACCGCACCTGGTTGCAGGCGCAGGGCACGTCGATCGGTTCCCTCGACCCGGAAGAGGCGGCGTTCCTGATCCGGGCGATGCGTCACGACGCCCGGGTCAGCGAGGACTACTTCACCGCGCTGATGCGCGACCAGGTGACCCCGCTGCGCGCCCCGGTGATCTCGGTCGTCGGGGAACGCGACCGGGGCACCGACTTCCATGAGGAACGTTTCCAGGAGTGGCACTTCCTGTCCGACCGCACCGCGCTGGCGGTGATCGACGAGGCAGGGCACTACTTCCTCAAGTACCGGGCCGGCGAGTTGGCGGAGATCGTCACCGGCGTCCACCTCCGGCTCGCCGTACCGGCCGAACCAGACGTGCCACCCACCGACGATGCGGGGGTGGAAGACCCAGCGTGGCGGCTGCACGCGGTCTCCGACCGAGGCCCGGCCGCCAATCCGCCGGGGGCCCGGTCCGGACCGTCGGCACCGGACCGGGCGGCGACCGGACCGGACCGGGCAGGTGGGCCACAGCCCAGCCTGCGCCGGTTCGGTCTGGTCGCGGCCGGCCAGATCGTCACCACCACCGGCACCGCGTTGACCAACTTCGCCGTACCACTGTGGATCTATCTGGAGACCGGTTCGCTGGCCCGGTTCGCCCTGTTCTCGATCGTCAGCCTGCTTCCCGGGCTGCTGATCGCCCCACTGGCCGGGGCGTTGATCGACCGGACGAGTCGCCGCCGGGTGCTACTGGCCGCCAGCGTCGCCGCTGGCGGCGCCAAGGCGGTGATGGCCGGGCTGCTGATCGCCGACCGGGCCGAGATCTGGCACTTCTACCTGCTCGTCGGCTGGCTGTCGGTGGCGTTGGCGTTCCAACGGCTGTCGTTCGTGTCGGCGGTGCCGCAGCTGGTGCCGAAACGCTTCCTCGGCCACGCCAACGGCCTTACCCAGACCGCAGTCGGGTTGACCCAGTTCATGGTGCCGCTGCTGGCGGTCGCGCTGCTGGAGGCGGTCGGACTGCGCGGCATCATGATCATTGACGTGGTGGCGTACGTTTTCGCCGTCACGGTGCTGATCGCGATCCGGTTCCCCCGCACGCTGGCGCTGCAGCGGCGAGAGAGCCTGGGGCAGGAGATTCTCAACGGACTGCGCTACTCGCTGCGCCGCCGGGAGTTCCGCGGCATGCTCGCCTTCTTCGCCGCCCTCAACCTGTTCCTGTTCCCGGTGCTGTTCCTGCTCTCCCCGCTGGTGCTGGGCTTCGCTGAGCTGGCCGAGGTGGCCCGGATCGCGCTCACCGGCGGGGTCGGCGCGGCCGTCGGCGGGCTGGTGATGCTGGTCTGGGGCGGCCCACGCCGCTACCGGATGCGGGCCGTGCTGATCGGCACGCTGGGCATCGCGGTGGCCTGCGCGGTGACCGGGCTACGCCCCAGCCTGCTGGTGATCGGTGCCGGGGCGTTCGGCATGTACTGCGCGCTCGGCCTGGTCAACGGCATCTACAACACGATCATCCAGATCAAGGTGCCGCCCCGGTTCCACGGTCGGGTTTTCGCGCTCAACCAGATGGTCGCCTGGTCGACGATGCCACTCGGCTGGGGGGTGATCGCCCCGCTGGCCACCAGCCTGATGGAGCCGCTGCTGATGCCGGACGGGGCGCTGGCCGGCACGGTCGGGCTGGTGATCGGGGTCGGTCCGGGCCGGGGCATCGCCCTGCTCTACATCGCCTTCGGCGTCTGCATCGCGCTGACCGCGATCGTCTCCATGCGTACCCGGGTGCTGTCCCGGTTCGACGACGAGGTGCCGGACGCCCCGCCGGACGACCTGGTCGGCATCGAGACCCGGCAGGCCCGGGTGGCGGCGTCCCCCGGCGGTGGACAGCGAGCCCAGCAACCGGCGTCCCCCGGCGGTGGCCGATGAGCCCAGCTACCGGTGTCCCCCGGCGGCCGGCCGCCGCGCCGGCCGCTCGGACCGTACCCGAACTGCTCGACTGGCGCTGCGCCCTGCACCCCGACCGGGTCGCCATTGAGGTCCACGGCGTGGGCCAGCTCACCTTCGCCGACTGGCGGGTCGGGTCGCTGGCGGTGGCCGCCGCGCTGCGACGGGCCGGGGTGACCCCCGGTGACCGGATCGCGCTGGTGTTCGCGGCGCGGGAGTGGACCGGCTACGCCGTGGCGTACTGCGCGGTGTTGCGGGCCGGTGCGGTCGCGGTGCCGCTGTCCGACCGTCTCGCCCCGGCCCAACTGGAGTACGCGGTGCGGCACTGCGCCGCCCGGCTGGTGCTGCACGGCCCGCTGACCGCTCCGGCCGGACCGGCGCCGGCCGTACCCGCCGGGGTCGCGCCACTGGCGCTCGCCGACCTGGTCGCCGACGGCACCGACGCGCCCGCTCCCCCGCCATGCCCCGGTGACCTGGCTCAGATCCTCTACACCTCGGGCACCACGGGCCGACCCAAGGGCGTCGGCGCCAGTCACGCCAACCTCGTGGCCGGGGCGCCGAACCACCCGCGCCGGCTGGCCCTGGCCCACTCGGAACGCTTCCTGCACGCCTTCCCGATCGGCACCAACGCCGGGCAGACCATGCTGTTCAACGCGTTGACCGCGAAGCCGGCCGCGCTGACCCTGCCCCGGTTCACCCCGGCGCGGTTCGCCCGCCTGGTGACCGCGCCCGGCACCGGCACCGTCTTCCTGGTCCCGTCGATGGCGATCGAACTGCTCGACTCCGGTGCCCTGCGGGCGCGGGACACCTCCGGCGTGATGCTGATCGGGTCGACGGCGGCGGCGCTCGCACCGGCGGTCGCCACCCGGCTGGCCGCGACGTTCCCGGCCGCGACGATCGTCAACTACTACTCGTCGACCGAGGCCGCCCCCGCCCAGACCGTGATGGTCTTCGACCCGGCACGACGGGCCGCCGTGGGCCGGCCGGCCGAGGGTCAGCTGATGATCGCCGACGAACAGGGCCGGCCGCTGCCGCCGGGCAGTGTCGGCGAGGTCTGGCTGCGCTGCCCGCATCCGCGCTCGTACTACCGCGACGGCCCGGCCACCGAGGCGACCTTCCGTCAGGGCTGGGTCCGGATGGGTGACCTCGGCCGGCTGGACGCCGACGGCTACCTGTACCTCGCCGACCGGCACCAGGACATGATCAAGTCCGGTGCCTTCAAGATCTCCTCACTGGAGGTGGAGGCCGCGCTGCACGAGCATCCCGCCGTCGGCGAGGCGGCCGCGGTCGCCGTCCCGCACCCCGTGCTCGGGTCGGCTGTCGGGGCGGTGCTGGTACCCCGCGCCGGGCATGCACCGCACGAACTCGCCCTGCCCGCGGTGCGTGCCTTCCTGTCCGACCGGCTCGCCGACTACCAACTGCCGGCCCGGGTGCTGGTCGTCGAGGCGCTGCCCCGCAACGAGGCCGGCAAGGTCCTCAAACGGGCGCTGGCCGCGCTGTTCGACCCGCCGGGCTGACCGGCTCCGACCCGGCCGCACCGTCCGACATCGACAAGACAACAGCAGTACCAGGAGGATCCCGTGGGCACCGCCGAAGCGACGTACGCACAGCACGCCGTCTGGTTCACCGAACAGGCCGGGGTGGCGGGTACGGCGTACCACATGGCCCTCGGCGTGTGGTTCGCCGCCGGCCTGGACCAGGCAGCGCTGGCCACGGCGTGCGCCGCCGTCGTCGACCGGCACCCGGTCCTGGCCACCCGGGTCGACGACAGCGACGGCGTACCGCGACTCGCCCCGGCCGCCGACCGCCCGACGCTGCAGCATCAGGCGCTGCAGCGGCTGACGCCGTCGGCCGGTGGCGCGGACGCCGACCGGCTGATCGCGGCGGAGATCGCCCGCCGCCACGACCTGCGCACCGGTCCGCTGGCCAGGTTCAGCCTGATCCCCGCCGCCGACGGTGACCGGCACCTGCTGCTGATCACCGCCCACCACCTGGTCTTCGACGGCACGTCCAAGGACGTGCTGGTCCGGGACCTGGCGGCGGCATACGGTGCCGCCCGCGCCGGTCGCCCGGTCGAACTGCCGGCGGCACCGACCGACGGGTACGCGGCACGGGCCGGCACCGAACGGGACCGGGTCGCGGCCGAGTCGGCGGCGGCCGCAGAACACTGGGCCACCCGCTGGTCCGGCCCGGGTGGGCTGGTGCTGCCCGGTCTCACCCGGGTGCCGACCGGCGCCGAACCCGGCGACGCCGTACCGGTGGTCCTGGCGCCGGGTCTGGTCGCCGGGCTCTACCAGGCCCGGCGCAAACTCGGGATCCACCGGTTCGAGCTGCTGCTGGCCGCGGTGCACGCGCTGCTGCACAGGTACGGCAACCAGCAGGTCCCGGTCGGCGTCGGGGTGTCGACCCGTACCGCCGACGACGCCGACGAGATCGGCCTGTTCGTCAACGAACTGCCGGTCACCGTCCCGGTGCCCGACGACGCGGGTTTCCGTGACCTCGCGCACGCCGTCCGGGACGAGACACGGGCGCTGAACCGGTTCCGGGCCGTCCCGCTGGCGCACGTTGCCACCGGGCTGCGGCCGGCGCCCGCGCTCACCCCGGTGTCGATCGGCTACCGCCGCCGCGCGCCGGGACCTGTGTTCGACGCGGTGCCGACCACCGTCGACTGGGCGATGTTCAGCGGCGCGGCCCGCGACGCGCTGCACATCCAGGTCGTCGACGGGCCGGCACCGGACAGCGACCAGGAGCACCTGGAGATCAACCTGCAGTTCAGCCCGACGGCCGTTCCCACCGCCGCCGTCGCCCGGGTCGGCGACCATTTGCGGACCCTGCTGGCCGCCGTGGCCACCGACCCGGAACAGCCGATCGCCGACCTTCCGGTGCTGCCTCCCGCCGAGTCCGAGCTGGTCTGCCGTGGCTGGAACGCCACCGGCCGTGACTACCCGGCCGACACGACCGTGCCGCTGCTGTTCGCGGCGGCGGTACGGCGGACACCGGACGCCGTCGCGGTCGTCGACGGTGGGCGTACGCTGAGCTACGCCGATCTCGACGCGGCCAGCGCTCGGCTGGCCGGGCTGCTGCGGGCCCGTGGCGTCGGGGCGGGATCGCTGGTCGCCGTGCTGCTGGACCGCTCCTGGCAGGCGGTCGTCGCGCTGCTCGCGGTGCTGCGCAGTCGGGCCGCGTACCTGCCCGTCGACCCCAACTATCCGCCGGCCCGGCAGGCGATGATCCTCGACGACGCCGCGCCGGCGCTGGTACTGACCACCAGCGGTACGGCGGCCGCCCTGCCGGCCGGGCCACCGGTGCTCGCCCTCGACCAGCTCGATCTGACGACTGCTGACCCAGAAACCGGTGCCCCAGGGGCCGCTGACCCGTGGACCGCGGACCTGCCCGACCCGGACGAGCTGGCGTACGTGCTCTATACCTCGGGTTCCACCGGGCGGCCCAAGGGGGTACGTGTCCCGCACGGCGCGCTGGCCAACCTCCTGCTCGGCATGCGGGACATGTTCGACAGTGGGCCGGCTGACCGGTGGCTCAACCTGACCTCGCCGTCGTTCGACATCTCGGGGGTCGAGGTCTACCTGCCGCTGACCACCGGTGGTCAGGTGGTGGTGGCCTCCGGGGTCAGCGCGCTCGACGGCGCCGGGGTGCTGCGGCTGATGCGCGAGACCGGGGTGACACATGTGCAGGCGACTCCGTCGGGTTGGCGGGTCCTGCTGGAGGCCGGGCTCGACGACCAGGTGGTGGCGGTCACCGGCGGCGAGGCGCTGGCGGTCCCGCTGGCCCGCCAGTTGCGCTCACGGGTGGCCCGGCTGGTCAACGGGTACGGCCCGACCGAGGCGACGATCTACGCGACGATGGCGGAGATCCCGCCGCAGCCGGACGAGGTCACCATCGGCCGGCCGGTGCCGAACACCACCGCGTACCTGCTGGACGCAGAGCGGCGGCCGGTGCCGATCGGAGTGCCCGGCGAGCTGTACCTGGGCGGGCGGGGCGTCGCCGACGGCTACCTGAACCGCCCCGAGCTGACCGCCGAGCGGTTCGTCCCCGACCCGTACGCTACCGACGCCGGCCGTCGTCTGTACCGCACCGGCGACCTGTGTCGCTGGCTGCCCGACGGCCGGCTGGAATTCCTCGGCCGGGCCGACGACCAGGTGAAGATCCGCGGCCACCGGGTGGAGCTGGGTGAGATCACCGGCCGGCTGCTGGAGCATCCGGCTCTCGCCGAGGCCGCCGTACTGCTGAACGGTACGGACGAGGCGTCGCCGCGGCTCGTGGCCTACCTGGCGCCCCGCGGTGCCGCGCCGACCGTCGCCGAGCTGCGCCGGCACCTGACCGAAACGCTGCCCACGGCGATGGTGCCCACCGACTGGGTGTTGCTCGACCGGCTACCGGTGAGCCCGAACGGAAAACTGGACCGGGCCGCGCTGCCGGCACCGACGACCGGCGGTACGGACCCGGTCGGCGCCCCAGACCCCGCCGAGGCGGACCCGGTCCTCGATGCGATCCGGTCGATCTGGCAGGACGTGCTGCAGATCGCCGAGATCGGCATCGACGAGGACCTTTTCGACCTGGGCGGGCACTCGTTGACGATCACCCGGATCAGTAGCCGGATCCACCGTCGGCTCGGCGTCGAGGTGCCTCTGGACGCGTTCTTCGACACGCCGACGATCGCCGAGATCGCCAACCTGGTCCGCGAGGCCGGCGGCCGGTGCTGACCGGGCGGACGACGCCGAACAAGGTGGAGACGAAGGAGGATTCGGTGGACACGACGACGCTGCGGCAGCGGGTGATGGAGCTGGTCGACGAGGCGACCGGCGGCACGGTGCCGATCGACCAGCTGACCGGCGGCGGATCGCTGATCGCGCTGGGAGTCGACTCGCTTGGCCTGCTCCGTCTGGTCGACGCCGTCGAGGCCGAGTTCGGCGTCGAGGTGGAGTTCGACGGCTCCGGCCAGCGGATGGACACTCTGGACGACCTGGTGGCCGCAATCGTCGACGCCCGCGACGAGGCGGAGCCGGACCGGGTCGCCACCACCGGGTGACGAATCGGTCATTACCCGCCAAGGCGACGGCTTCGATGCCTGTCCGACACGGCGTCACTGTCCGTCGGTGCCGGGTGAGCCGGTCGCTCGACTAGACGAGTTGTTCCGAAGTCCCGTCAGTGGTCGTAGGCGATCAGGGACCGGGTGACGGGTGCGCCGGTCTTGTTGTTGTGCCAGATCGC
>NZ_JBSWXD010000131.1:0-19924 GCF_056160425.1 Micromonospora sp. ABR4_055 | reverse complement strand
GAGAAGAGGGGGGATCGGTGACACCAAGACCAACAAGGAGAGGCAACCGAGGAACCCTTGGTGGGAGGGGTTTTGTTAGGGAGAAGAAAACACCCTAGCCCACACCGGGGGGTCGGTCCCCCGCCGCCGGCCACCGGCCGCTGCCGGGGCGTCTCGGCGTTGGCCGCCGGCTCCAGGCCGCGACCGGCCGCCGAACCGAGCGGTCGGTCCAGCGAGGCGAGCAGCGCGTCCCGCCCGGCCCGGATCGGGTCCCGGCTGGATCGTGGCTGGTCACCGGGGGCAGCCGGTAGGCCGTGCCCGCCCCGGCCCGGCTCGGCGCGCGCCGGACCGGGCAGCGCATGCCCGCCCCGCTCCGGCGCCGGCTCCTGACCGAGGATCTGGGTCGGCCGCTCGGTGCAGAGGTACTGCGCCATGTCGTCGTGCGGCGAGATGACCTGGCGGCTCTTGTCCAGCTCCCAGATGGCCTGGGCGGTGGCCTTGCCGGACGGCCAGGTGGCGATGATCCGCCAGGTGCCGTCGTCGCGCCGGTACGCGTCCCAGGAAATCTTCTCCGCGTCGATGCCGTGCTGGGCCAGCCGGCCGTCGACGACCTCGGCGAGCGGGGCACCCTTGTCGGAGTTCTTCAGCCTGGTACGCCGGGCGTGCTGGGCGAGCATGGCCCGCTCCTGCAGCACCGGTCCGGCGTAGCGCAGCACCCGGTCAACCGGCACCCCGGCGATCCGCGCGACGTCGTCGGCCGACTCGCCGGACCGGATCCGGGCCTGGATGTCCCGGGGGGACAGCGACGGCTGGGGATCTCCGGGCTGGCTGGCCACCGTCAACGTGGTCGAGCTGTCCGGGTCGGCCTGCACCGCAGTGGAGACGCGGTCGTCGATCGGCAGGGCGAGCAGTCGGCCGACCTCGTCAGCGAGGACCAGGGCCTGACCGTCCTCGGAGAGGGCGACGAAGCGTACCGGGCGCATCGCGTTGCCTCCGTCCCGCTGAGCTGCCCCACGCCGCAAGGTCGACCCGCCCGCGACGTCCTCCGCACACGGTACGCCGATAAGCAACCCGATGGGAGTAGGCCACGCCGGGCATGTCGAGTGAGCTGCCCAGATCCGTCCGGCTGGGCGAGTCGGATGGTGGACGGTGATCGAGCGTCGGCGATCACGATCGATCACGGGAGGTCAGCGGTTGATCGTCATCCTAGAGCAAATCCCGCCGATTCAGCGGCAACCACCGCCGAACCGGCTTAATCACCCGATATGCCTCAAAGCCGCTCGATCACGAAGTCGACGCAGGCGGTCAACGCCTCGACGTCGGACGGGTCGATCGCCGGGAACAGCGCCACCCGCAGCTGGTTGCGGCCGAGCTTGCGGTACGGCTCGGTGTCCACGATGCCGTTGGCCCGCAGCACCTTGGCGACCTTGCCGGCGTCCACTCCGTCGACGAAGTCGATGGTCGCCACTACGTTGGACCGCAGCGCCGGATCGGTGACGAACGGAGTGGCAACCGCGGACCGCTGAGCCCAGCCGTAGATCGCCGCCGCGCTCTCCGCCGTCCGCTTCGCCGCCCAGGCCAGCCCACCCTGGGCGTTCATCCAGTCGGTCTGCTCGGCGGCGAGGAAGATCGTCGCCAGTGCCGGGGTGTTGTAGGTCTGCTCCAACCGCGAGTTGTCGATCGCGGTGACCAGGTCCAGGAACGCCGGGATGTACCGGCCGGACGCCTTGACCTGGGCGGCCCGGTCCAGGGCGGCCGGCGACATCAGGGCCAGCCAGACGCCGCCGTCCGAGCCGAAGCACTTCTGCGGGGCGAAGTAGTAGACGTCGGTCTCGGTCGGGTCGACCTCCAGGCCACCGGCGCCGGACGTGGCGTCGACCAGCATCAGCGCACCGTCGTCGGCCCCGGCGACCCGCCGGATCGGCACCGCGACCCCGGTCGAGGTCTCGTTGTGCGGGGTCGCGTAGACGTCCACGCCCGCCTCGGCGACCAGGGCCGGGGCGCTGCCCGGCTCGGCCTTGTGTACCGTCGGCTCGCCGAGGAACGGCGCGTCGCGTACCGCCTTGGCGAACTTGGCCCCGAACTCGCCGAAGCTGGCGAACTGCGCCCGGTCGCGGACCAGGCCGAACGTGGCGATCTCCCAGAACGCGGTGGTACCGCCGTTGCCGAGAATCACCTCGTAGCCCTCGGGCAGCGCGAAGAACTCGGCGATGCCGCGTCGCAGCCGGGCGACCTCGTCGCGGACGGTCTTCTGCCGGTGGGACGTGCCCAGGTAGCTGGTGGCGACCTCGGACAGCGCGGCGACGGCTGCCGGGCGGACCTTCGACGGGCCGCAGCCGAACCTGCCGTCGGCGGGCTTGATCTCGTCTGGGATGCGGATGGTCGCAACGTCAGCCACGGTGGTCAGAAGTCCTTCCAGATGCGTAACGGGTTGACCAATCCTTGCACCCGACCGGCCGGCCCCGGGGTGTGGTCCCACGTCTGCGACTGAGGCGTGCCCCACACATCCCGGGCCGGTGCCGGCGGAGTCGGTGCCGGATCAGGATCCGTGCCGGATCAGACGTCGTGCGGGACCGCGTCCCAGCCGGCGACCTGCTGCGGCTTGCGCGGCTGCGGGCCGACGTACCGGGCGGACGGGCGGACCAGCCGCTTGAGCCGCTTCTGCTCCAGGATGTGAGCGCTCCAGCCGCCCATCCGGGCGCAGGTGAACATCGAGGTGAACATGTGCGCCGGCACCTCGGCGAAGTCGAGCACCACCGCCGACCAGAACTCGACGTTGGTCGCCAGCACCCGGTCCGGCTTGCGGTTGTGCAGCTCCTCCAGGGCAGCCTTCTCCAGCGCCTCGGCCACCTCGTAGCGGGGCGCTCCGAGCTCCTTGGCGGTGCGGCGCAGCACCCGGGCGCGCGGATCCTCGGCCCGGTACACCCGGTGACCAAACCCCATCAGCCGTTCGCCGCGGTCGAGCACGCCCTTGACGTACGACTCGGCGTCGCCGCTGCGCTCCACGCCCTCGATCATGTGCAGCACCCGGGACGGGGCACCACCGTGCAGCGGTCCGGAGAGCGCACCGATGCCCGACGAGATGCAGGCGGCGGCGTCGGCTCCGGTGGAGGCGACGACCCGGGCGGTGAAGGTGGAGGCGTTCATGCCGTGTTCGGCGGCGGAGATGAAGTACGCGTCGACCGCCTTGACGTGCCGCGGATCGGGTTCGCCTCGCCACCGGCGCATGAACCGCTCGACGATGGTCTGCGCCTTGTCGATCTCCTTCTGCGGCACGGCCGGAAGACCGAGCCCACGGGCCGACTGGGCGACGAACGACAACGCGGTGACCGATACCCGGGCCAGGTCCGCGCGGGCCTGCTCGTCGGAGATGTCCAGCAGCTGGGACAGCCCCCAGTACGGGGCGAGCATGGCGACCGCCGACTGCACGTCCACCCGGATGTCGCCGGAGTGCACCGGCACCGGGAACGGCTCGGCGGGCGGCAGACCCGGCCCGAACCGACCGTCGACCAGCAGTGCCCAGACGTTGCCGAAGGAGACCTGTCCGATCAGATCCTCGATGTCGACGCCGCGGTACCGGAGGGCACCGCCCTCCTTGTCAGGCTCGGCGATTTCGGTCTCGAATGCGATCACACCTTCGAGACCCGGTTTGAAGTCGGACATGTGGCTCTCCTGGTGGGGATTTGGCGGTGCTGCCCGAGCGCCCGGTAGAACTGCTGCAGGCTGCCCTGAACGGTTTCGCTGACATCCGTGTGCTGCGGTGACTGGTCGTTCGTGCCCGGCGGGTGACCGGTTGTTCGTGCCTGGTGGGTACCCAGCGTAAGTTCGGTGCCAGGGGTAGCCCTAGTTCAGGAGAGCGACGTGACGGGAGACACACCACGACCGAGTCTGGCTCGTCGTGACTATCGCGGTGCCCCGGAACTGCGTCGCCGTGACCTCGCCGTCGACTGGCACACCCAGTTCGCCCGGTGGTTCGCCGACGCGGTGGCGGCCGGGTTGCCGGAACCGAATGCGATGGTGCTGGCCACGGCCGACGTCGATGGGCGACCGAGTACTCGGACGGTGCTGATGAAAGGGTACGACGAGACAGGAATCGTCTTCTTCACCAACTACCGGTCGCGCAAGGGCACCGAGGCCACCGCCAATCCCTCGGTCAGCCTGCTCTTTCCGTGGTTCGCGATGTCCCGGCAGGTGGAGGTGCGCGGGGTGGTGGCACCGATCCCACGGGCGCAGACCGAGGCGTACTTCGCCACCCGGCCACGTGGCTCCCAGCTCGGCGCGTGGGCCAGCCCGCAGTCGCGGGTGGTGCCGGACCGTGCGGCGGTCGACGCCGGCCTGGCAGCAGCCCGGCGGCGGTTCCCGGAGCCGACCGCGGTGCCACCGCCGCCGCACTGGGGCGGTCTGCGGGTGGCGCCGCGGACCGTCGAGTTCTGGCAGGGTCGGGCCGACCGGCTGCACGACCGGTTCCGGTACCGCCGGGACGCCGCCGGCGGCTGGTCGATCGAGCGAATCGCGGCGTAGCGCAACTTTTAATTTACTCTTAGCTATTGTGGATCACTGGCCGGCGGGTGACCCGCGAGCTGGATCGAACGGTTATCGTCGCCGCATGGACAACGTCGATGCACGTCCGGGCCCGCCGTCCGGAGCGCAGTGGACGATCGCGGCGGACGGGCACGAGGCCGTCGTGGTCGAGGTGGGCGGCGGGCTGCGGGCGTACCGCGCCGGTGGGGTCGACTACGTCGACGGGTACGCCGAGGACGAGCTCTGTGTCGGCGGCGCCGGCCAGGTCCTGGCTCCGTGGCCGAACCGGATCCGGGACGGCCGCTACACCTTCGCCGAGGTCACCCGGCAGCTGCACCTGTCTGAGCCGGACCGGCACACCGCGCTGCACGGGCTGGTCTGCTGGCTGCCCTGGCAACTGATCTCCAAAACGGCCGACGAAGTGGTGATCGGCTGCACCCTCTTCCCGCACCCCGGCTACCCGTGGTCGCTGGTGCTGCGTACCCGGTGGGCGGTCGGCGCCGACGGACTGCGGGTGACCCACCAGGTGACCAACGCCAGCGTCGAGCCGGCACCGTTCGGGCTCGGGGTCCATCCGTACCTGCGGCTGCCGGACACCATGGTCGACGATGTGACCCTGCACCTGCCGGCCCGCAGCCGGCTGCTGGTGGACGGCCGGCTGCTGCCGATCGGCGCGGCGAAGGTGGCCGGTGGCGAGTACGACTTCACCAAGCCGCGGCGGATCGGCCCGGTGGTGCTGGACACCGCGTTCGGCGACCTCGACCGGGATCCGTCTGGCGGCTCTGCCGTCCGGTTGTCCAACCAGGACGGATCAGCTGGCGTGACGCTCTGGGCCGACGCCGCCTTCGGCTGGTGGCAGCTGTTCAGCGGGGACACCTTCGCGGAGCCGCGCTACCGGCGGTCGGTGGCGGTCGAACCGATGACCTGCCCACCGGACGCGTTCCGGTCCGGGCGGGATCTGATCGTCCTGGCGCCGGCCGAGACCTGGCAGGCGAGCTGGGGCATTCGGCCGGGACAGGATCCGGCGGGACCGGGACAGGAGTCGGAGGGTCGGTGATGGAGTTCCGCGACGCGGTTCGGCGGCGGCGGATGGTCCGCAACTACGATCCGGACCGCCCGGTACCGCCCGAGATCGTCGACCGGTTGCTGGAGCACGCCATCCACGCGCCGTCGGCCGGCTTCTCCCAGGGCTGGGGTTTCCTGGTGCTGGACCGGCCGGACGACCGGGCGGCGTTCTGGGCGGCGACCACCCCGGTGGCGGCGGACCCGGACACCGAGCGGCGCAGCCGCTGGCTGGCCGGCATGACCCAGGCACCGCTGATCATCGTCCCGCACGCCAACCGGTCGGCGTACCTGGACCGGTACGCCCAGCCGGACAAGGGCTGGACCGACCGCGACGAGGCGCGCTGGCCGGTGCCGTACTGGCACATCGACACCGGTTTCGCCGCGCTGCTGATGCTGCTGACCGCCGTGGACGAAGGGCTGGGGGCCTGCTTCTTCGGCATCCCGCCGGAACGTACGTCGAGTTTCCGGGACGCGTTCGGCGTGCCGGAGGAGTTCGTCCCGATCGGTGCGATAACCGTCGGCTACCGGGCACCGGACACGCGTTCCTCGTCGCTGCGTCGCGGTCGCCGTCCGGTCGACGAGGTGGTTCATCGTGGCCGGTGGAACGGTTGACCGGGGCCGGTTGCGGGCGGTGACGCTGCGGTACGGGCCGCAGGATCGCTCCGATTGGTCGCAGCAGGTCGCTACGCTGGCAGACGCGCTGGCGTACGGTGGCGTCCGGCCGGTGGGTGGCGGTTCGGCAGACAGACGGTTCGGTAGGCGACATGGGAGGAGCGCGCCGTCGTGATCTTCAAAGCGGTGCGGGACGGTCGTCCTTACCCGGAGCACGGTCTGACTCTGAAGCAGTGGGCGGAGATTCCGCCCCGCCCGCTGCGCCTCGATCAGCTGATCACCACCAAACGGGAGCTGGCGCTGGACAAGTTGCTCGCCGAGGACTCGACGTTCTACGGCGACCTCTTCCCACACGTGGTCCAGTGGAACGGCGGTCTCTACCTGGAGGACGGCCTGCACCGGGCGCTGCGGGCCGCGCTCCAGCAGCGCAACCAGATCCACGCCCGGGTGTACCTGCTCATTCAGCAGCGGGCCGCCGGCTGATCTGCCGGCCCGACCCGATTGGACCGCCGGCCGTGATGATCCCCCGGCCGGCCCCGGATGCGGTTGTCGTACCGGGGCCGTACGGTGAATCCAGACGTCCCGGCGGTGGGCCGGCGTCTGGTGAGGACGGTGATGGGGATGTCCCGCAGCGGCGATGTCAACACTCCTACTCGGGAATTTCCGGAATATCCCGACGGTACGCCGGACCCGGCCGGGCCGGCTACGCCACCGGCGGAGTCCGGTGGCCGTCGGCGCGGGCTGCTCGGTCTCGCCGCAATCGTCGGTCTGGTCGTGGTGCTGCTGCTGTCGACCCAGGCCGCCGGGTTGCTACCGAGTTGGCGCAACCCCTTCGCCCAACAGGAGACCGATCGCACTCAGCCACCGGTGCTGCAGTCGATCCAGGATCTCAGCCGGTTCGTCGCGGCGGAGGGTAACTACCAGGTTGTCGTCGACCTTGAGCAGGACCGACGGTACGTGCCCGATTTCCTGCTCAACGAACGGACGCTGTTCGTCGGGGTCGGAACGGTCGAGGCATACGTCGATTTCGGGCAAATCGGCGAGGAAGCCATATCAACCTCTGAGGATGGTCTTTCTGCGCAGATCGAGTTGCCGGCGCCGCAGCTGACCGATGCCGATCTCGATCTCGACAACAGCTACGTCTTCGCCGAGGAGCGTGGCCTGCTCAACCGTCTCGGTGAGGTGTTCGGCGGTGACCCGAACCGGCGGCAGCAGGTCTACCAGTTGGCCGAGGACCGGATCGCGGCCGCTGCCCGGGAGAGCGGGATCGCCGGGCGGGCCGAGGAGAACACCCGCAAGATGCTGACGGGGCTGTTGCGCTCCCTGGGATATGAGGAAGTCTCAGTCACCTTTGTGACGCCGTAGACATTTCCACAAGCTGAAACCGCCCGTAAAGGACGGCGATCCGCCGGGCCGAATCATCCTTCGGTCCGGCGTTTTCCGTCCGGGGGTGGGCACTCGTTCGGCGCGGGCCGCGCTAGAGTGCAGTCGAGGGCCGGATCCGCGCGGAAACGGCGGGCCAGACAATGAAACTGATTCATGACTGGTATGACGGCCTGGCTGTGGTCAGTCTCTAATTCGGGGGTGCACCCGTGGCGCGTTCGGTGCGCAACGACGAGGTCGAGGTCACTGTCCTTCTGCCGTGTCTGAACGAGGCGGAGACGTTGGAGGTGTGCATCCGAAAGGCCCGCCGGTCCCTCGACGAGCTCGGGGTCCGGGGTGAGGTCCTGGTCAGCGATAACGGCTCCACCGACGGCTCACAGGAGATCGCCGTACGCGCCGGTGCCCGGGTGTCGCACGCCCCGATCCGCGGCTACGGCGGAGCGCTGATCAACGGCGTCGAGCAGGCCCGGGGGCGGTACGTCATCATGGCCGACGCCGACGACTCGTACGACCTCTCCGACCTTGGACCGTTCATTCATGAATTGCGCCGCGGTCGGGACGTGGTGATGGGGAACCGGTTCCGCGGCGGCATAGCCGACGGCGCGATGCCGTTCCTGCACCGCCATCTCGGCAACCCGGTGCTCTCCTGGCTCGGCCGCCGCCTGTTCAGCTTGAAAGTGGGCGATTTCCACTGCGGCATCCGCGGCTTCAACCGGGACCGGGTCCGGCAGTTGCAGCTGTGCATGCCGGGCATGGAATTCGCCTCCGAACTGGTCGTCCGGGCCGCGCTCAACGGCTACGACATCGCCGAGGTGCCGACCACCCTGCGCCCCGACGGCCGGAGCCGGCCACCCCACCTGCGGACCTGGCGGGACGGCTGGCGCCACCTGCGGTTCCTGCTGGTGTTCGCCCCACGCAAGATGCTCATCTGGCCCGGTGCGGTGCTGTTCGCGGTCGGCCTGATCGGCACCGTCACGTTGGTCGTCGGCCCGTTGGTCGTCGGCGGGATCGGCTTCGACGTCAGCACCCTCGTCTACACCTGTCTCGCCATGCTCGCCGGCGCACAGCTGCTGCTCTTCGGAGCGTTCGCGCTGATCTACGGCAGATACGAGGGCATTACCGACCTGCGACAGTCCGACCGGTGGAGCCGGTACGTCAGACTGGAGACCTGCACGGCCGGCGGGATCACGTTGATCCTGCTCGGTCTGGCCGGCACCATTCTGGCGGTCGCCACCTGGGGTGCGACCGGCTTCGGTGCCCAGGACGCGAGTGACACCATGCGGGTGGTGCTGCCCTCCTCGACCGCGATCGGCCTCGGCGCGACGCTGATCTTCGCCGGGCTCTTCTCCAGCCTGCTCAGCCTGCGGCGGGTCTCCGTCGCCGTGGCCGATCAGCAGATCCCGGAGCTCGGCCCGCTGGTCGTCAGCACCCACTGACCAGGACGGCCCGCCGATTCACGATACGGTCGGCGCGCGTCACGACGACGAACGGTTCCGCGGAGCACCATGACTGTCGAGACATCCCCGGCCGGCACCGGCGAGCCGCCCGACCGGAAGGTAGGTTCGCCCGACCGGGGGGCATCGGGCCGCATTCCGGAGCAGGGCAATCCGGACGGATCTCGTGGACCGGACCTGGCTCGGGATCCGGGGCGGGGGCCAGGGCCGGGCCGGACCAGGGCTTCCCGGTTGTGGTCACTGGCCGGCCGTCCGGGGTTGCTCGCCGTACTGACCTGGTTGGTGGCCACGCCGGTGGCGGTCGTGCTGCCGTCGGTGGCGCGTGCCGACCCCTTCACGGTGGCCGGCCGGTCGCTGCCGGTCACCAGCGGCCTGTTGCTGGTCTGCCTTGGCGGACTGGCCGCTGTCGCCGTCCGGCGGTGGGCGCCGACGACGATGCCGGCACTGGCCGGAGTCAGCGCCGGTCTGGCCTCGGCCTGGCTGGCGCTGATCCTGCGGGCCGCGCTGTCCGGCACCCCGTTCGGCTTCGGTGGCCTGTCCGGGGACATGCTGCGGATGACCGCCACCGCTACCCGGTACACGGTCACCGCGACCAGCGCGGACACCACAGTGCCCGGGCTGCCGTCGGAGTACCCGCCGCTGTACGCCTGGCTGGTCGGTCGGGCGGCGGTGCTGCTCGACCAGCCGGCCTGGCGGTTGCTCGGCGACGCCGAGGTGCTGTTCGTCTCGGCGTCGGTGCTGGTCGGTTTCCTGCTGTGGCGCCGCCAGGTGGGTCCCTGGACGGCGCTGGCGATCTCCTGCGTGGGGGTGCTGGCCTGGTCCGACCCGCGGAAGGCGTACGAGGTCCTCGCTTTGATGATCTTCATCCCGTGGGTCCTGGAGACCTTCACCCGTCCACCTCGCGGCCGGCTGCACTGGCTGGTCTGCGGGCTGCTCGGCGGTCTGCTGGTGGCGCTCTACCAGGCCTGGCTGGTCTACGCGGCGCTCGGCCTCGTGGTGATCATCGGGACGGCCTGGCGGGCCGAGCCGGACCGGTGGGCGTACCTGCGACGGCTGCTGCTGGTCGCCGCAGCCGCCACCGCGTCGTCGGCGTGGTACGTGCTGCCGTACCTGTGGGCGTTGACCACCACCGACGGCGGACAGCTGGTCTCCGATCTGTTCGTGTCGCCGTACTACCTCGATGGTCTGCTGCCGTTCCTGGATCGGGGTGACCTGCCGCTGCGTGGCCTGCAGCTGGCCGGCATGGTGGGCCTGGTCTGGCTGATCCGGTCGACCTGGTGGGCTCGACCGCTGTTGCTGATCGCCGCCGGCGCGTTCGCCTACCGACTGCTGTCGATGGTGCGGTTCGTGCTGACCGGGCACACCGCCTTCGGGCACTACACAGCCCGGCTGTACGGCGTGGTGCTGGCCGTCGCGGGGGTGCTGACCCTGGTGCACGTGGTGCCGCTGCTGCTGCGCCGGCTGCGGATCAGCCCGCCGGTCGGGCTGGCCGGCGTGCCGCTGGCGGTGCTGCTGGCCTGGGCGGTGCCGGTCTACTCCACGAACTGGATGCCGGGCACCAACGGCTCCGGTTCGGGGTATGCGACGGCCGCGCACGCCGAGCCGCTGCCCGACGGCGGCTATCCCCGGTACGCGCCCGATACCGGCCGCGCCGACTGGTTCCCGGTCGAGCCGGTACGCCGAGCAGTCGAGCAGGTCACCGGGCCGGACCCAGACCGGGTCACCCTCACCGTCGACGAACGGCTCTTCTCGTACCTGCCGTGGCCCGGTTACCTGAGCAACGACCGGACCGCGGCGGGCACCCTGTCCCGGTGGGACGAACGCCGGGCCGAGCTGCGCGACCTGGCCGACCAGGAGGACCCGGCGACGTTCGCCGCCGAGTCTGCGGCGACCGCGTTCGGGCCGATCGACGTCTTCGTCCTGACCCGGGACGGCGACGAGCTGATCTGGCAGGAACTGCGGTTCCACCGCGACCAGTTCGATCCGCGGTACTGGGCGGTCCGCGACGACCTGCCGGAACAGGTCTTCGTCGCGGTCCGTCGGTGACCGCTCAGTACGACGTGGCGAGGTTACGGTCCTCGTTCGGCATCACGATCCACAACGCCAGGTAAATGATCACCTGGGTGCCGGGCAGCAGTAGCGAGAGCAGGAAGATCAACCGCACCATTCCCGCTGAGATGCCGAATCGTTGGCCGAGCCCGGCGCAGACGCCGGCGATCATCCGTCCGTCGCGGGGACGTACCAGTTTGCGGCTCATCGGACGCTCCTTCGGGTGTCGTTGCTGGCGGGTCTGCCACACTCCACGGTAGGTACGCCGGGACGTGGTGACCTCCGTCCACGGACCGATTCGCGGCGTGGCTCCCGTACGGCGTTACCCTGACCGATTCAAGATCATTCAGGGGCCGCGCCAGGGCGGCGTCATCTCTCGGACGTGCGAGCTACCCGCATTGTTCACCGACTGCTAATCTTGCCGGCGTTGCCCACACCGACGGTGCCCCCACCCTCGTCGGCGCGCTCGGGCGACGCCACCCCTCGGAGCGCCTCGCGCGCTCGTCTAGACGGAAGCGCGCGAATGTGACACTGGCGATCCTGATTGCGGCGAACCGGGCTTCTGCTACCCCGACCAGCGCCGATGCCGGAGAGTTGCGCACAGCAAGTGGATCGTCGCTCAACGATCACCTCCGGGGGCAGCTCGTGGCGGCCGGTGCCGACGAGGTGCGGACTGCAGCACCGGGCATCGTCGCCGACCTCGTCGAGCGGGCCGCCGGGCCGGTCCTGCTGTGCGCCACCGACGTGGTCGCCCACACTGAGGTGATTCGACTGCTCTGCGTGGCGCCGGCCGATACCACCCGGGCGCTGCTGCTGACCACTGAGGACGGCTCCGGTGCCGGTCGGGCCGCCGCCGTCAGCGCGCTGCGCGGCCGGATCGTCGCCGTCACCACCGACCCAACCGGTGCAGACCCGGTCACTGTCGGTTCGGCCACCGTCGGTGCGGCCGGTGCGGGCCGGCTTCCGCTCTTCGGTGGCGTACTGCGGGTGGGCGTCGATGACCTGTCCGCGTTGGCCACAGCGGCCCGGGCCGGCGCCACCCGGCGACTGCCACCGGGCGCCCACCCGCTGGACGCGATCCTCGCCGAGTTCGTCGCCGACGGTGCCACCGTCGGGGCGTACCCGCTGCGGCACCTGGTGGCCCGGCGGGTGGCCGACCCGGTCGGTCTGTCCGACGCCGAGGCCCGGATCCGTGCCGTCGACCCCGACCGGGCCCGACTGCGCCTCGCGGTCAAGGAACATGACGACCTGTTCGCCACCTACTTTGTAAGCAGCTGGTCACCAATCGTTGCGAAGCTCGCGGCGCGGATCGGGTTGAGCCCGACCGGGGTCACCACGATCTCGGTCGCGTTCGCCGCCGCCGCCGCGCTGCTGTTCGCCGTCGGTGACCGACCGCTGCTGCTGCTCGGTGCGGTCCTGCTCTATCTCGGCTTCGTGCTCGACTGCGTCGACGGCCAGCTGGCCCGCTACACCGGCCGGTTCAGCGCGTTCGGCGGCTGGCTGGACACCATCGCCGACCGGGGCAAGGAGTACCTGGTCTACGCGGGGCTCGGCGTCGGCGTACACCAGGCGGGACTGGCCGGTGGGTGGGCGACCGACGGATGGGTGCTGGCCACCGCCGCGATCGTGTTGCAGACCGTCCGGCACATGACCGACGCCTGGTACGGGGCGCTGCACGACGAAGCTGCCCACCGGCCGGCCACCGGCGCGGCGGTGGGCGGGGTCGGCGGTCGGCTCAGCCAGGCCTCCGACCGGGTGCTCGCCGGGCCGCGCTCGCCGATCTACTGGGCGAAACGGACCATCGTCTTTCCGATCGGCGAGCGGTGGGCACTGATCGCCGCCACCGTGGCGCTGTTCGGCCCGCTGGTCAGCCTGTGGGCCGTGCTCGGCTGGGGGATGCTCGCGGCCATCTGGACGGCGGGCCTGCGGACCCTGCGGGCCCGGTCGATGCGGGTTTCGGTGCTGGCGGCGGCGGACACCGCGACCTACCGCGACGACGGTTTCCTGGCCAGTCGGATCGCCGGTCTGCTGACCGGTCGGTCCCCCGCCGGGCAGCTGCCCCTCGCGGTGACCGCCGCCGGGGCCGCCGCGACCCTGCTGGTCCTGACCGCGACCGGCGTGCTGTCCGGTGCCGGCGCCGTCCTAGTCGGCGCGGCGGCCCTGCTGGCGGCCGGCTCGGCCAGCGCGGCCAGGCCGGCCACCGGCGCGCTCGACTGGCTGGTGCCGGCGGCGCTGCGGGCGGCTGAGCTTCTCTTCGTCGTAGCGGCCGGCGTGGTCGCCGGCGTGCCGGCCGCGGTCACCTACGGACTGCTGCTGATCCTCGCCCTGCACCACTACGATCTCACCGCCCGGCTGGAGAAACGGCTCGACGGACCACCGCTGCGCCGGTGGAGCCTCGGCTGGGACGGCCGAGTACTGCTGCTCGCCGCCGCCGCTGCCGGACCGATGCTGCTCGCTCCCGGGCTGCCCGCGACGGTCGACCCGGTCGCGGTGACCACCGGTGTGGTCGCCGCGTTCGCCGGCTATCTGATGCTGCACTTCCTCGTGACCGCGGTCGTCGATCACCGGCCGCCGGCACCGGATCGAGCAGCGCACCACCGCCCGCCGGGCGCCGTCGCCCGGATTCCGGCACCCCGCCGGTCGCCGGCCATACCGGCTGATCCGGCTCCCTCCCTCCACCCCGCCGGCCGCCCCGCCGGCACGATCGCAGGTGATGACCGATGACGTTGATCAGTATCGTTGTGCCGGTGTACAAGGTGCAGGGCTATCTGCGGGAGTGCCTTGACTCCATCCTCGGGCAGTCGTTCACCGACGTCGAGGTGATCGCGGTCGATGACTGCTCGCCGGACACCTCCGGGCAGATCCTCGCCGAGTACGCCGCCCGCGACCCCCGGCTGACCGTGCTGTCGCTGCCGGCCAACGTCGGTCTGGGCAAGGCCCGAAACGCCGGCCTGGACGCGGCGACCGGCGAATACGTCTGGTTTCTGGACAGCGACGACTGGCTGACCGACGGCGCGCTGCGGGCGGTCGCCAACCGGCTCCGCGACACCACGCCCGACGTGCTGATCGTCGACCACGTACGGGTGTTCTGGAACAACTACCAGGCGGGTAGCGCACTGCGCCAGGCGTTCCCGACCTCGCCCGGTGCCGAGGTGTTCGACGTACGGACCCGACCGGAGACGCTCAAGGTCCTGCACACCGCCTGGAACAAGGTCACCCGCCGGGAGTTCCTGGTCGATCTCGGGCTGCGGTTCGAGGCTGGCTGGTACGAGGACGTGTCGTTCACCTTCCCGCTGCTGGTCGCGGCCGAGCGGATCACCGTACTCGACCGGGCGTGCGTCAACTACCGGCAGCGCCGCACCGGCGCGATCACTCGGACCCGCAGCGCCCGGCACTTCGAGATGTTCGACCACTGGGGCCACACCTTTGACTGGTTGGACGCCCGCGGCCCGCAGGCCGATCCGGTCCGGCCCGAGCTGTTCGGTCTGATGATCTCCCACTATCTGATGGTGCTGGGGCACGGCGGCCGGCTGCCCCGCGAGCTGCACCGGGAGTTCTTCGCCCGGGCACACGCCGACTACCAACGGCGGCTGCCGGCCGGCGGTTACCCCGAGCCGGACGGCGTGGAAGGACTGAAGCGGCGGCTGCTGGCCGCCAATCGGTGGCGTACCTTCGCCGCGTTGCGGGTCGGTCAGCAGGCCCGCAAGAAGCTGCCCTCGGTCTCCCGACGCCTCGGCCGGCCGGTCAAGCGGCGGCTGATCAACTTGGCCCGGGCCGGTCGGCGGGTGTTGCTGCGCGGCTACTACCGGCTGCAGCTGCGGCTGCCGATGGACCAGTCGCTGGCGCTGTACGCCGCGTACTGGTACCGGGGCTACAGCTGCAACCCGGCGGCGATCCACGCCAAGGCGGCGCAGATCGCCCCGCAGATCAAGAGCGTCTGGGTGGTTCGTCGGGACCTGGCGCCGAGCATGCCGGCCGGCGTGCCGTACGTCGTCGCCGGCACCCGGGGCTACTACCGGGCCCTGGCAAGGTCAAAGTGGCTGATCAACAACGTGAACTTCCCCGACTACGTGCGCAAGCGGCCCGGCTCGGTGCACGTCCAGACCCACCACGGCACGCCGGTCAAGGTGATGGGTCTGGACCAGCAGCGGCACCCGATCGGCGCCACCTCGATGAACTTCTCCCTGCTGCTGCGCCGGGTGGACCGGTGGGACTACAGCGTCAGCGCCAACCACTTCTCCACCCAGATGTGGGAGCGCGCCTACCCGGCCGGCTTCGAGTCGCTCGACACCGGCTATCCGCGCAACGACCGGCTGGCGCTGGCCACCGACGCCGAGGTGGCAGCCGCCCGGGAGGCGCTCGGTATCGCTGCCGGCGAGCGGGTGGTGCTCTACCTGCCGACCCACCGCGAACACCAGCCCGGCTGGCGGCCGGACTTCGACGCCGACGCCTTCGCCGAGGTCCTCGGCCCGGACGCCTGGCTGCTGATCCGCAGCCACTACTTCCACGACCGGCAGCGGACCGGCCGGGCGCCCAACGCCCCGGCCAGCGGCCGGGTCCGGGACGTGTCGGCGCACCCGGTGGTCGAGGACCTGTACCTCGCCGCCGACGTGCTGATCACGGACTACTCGTCGGCGATGTTCGACTACGCGATCCTGGACCGACCGATCGTGATCTACGCGCCGGACGCTGCAGCGTACGCGATGGCGCGGGGCGTCTACTTCGACATCACCGCGGAACCTCCGGGAGCGGTCGCCACCACCTTCGGCCACCTGCTGGACGTGTTCCGTACCGGAGCGGTCGACGACGACGCCGCGGCCAAGGCCCGGACCCAGTTCCGGGGGCGGTTCTGCCACCTCGACGACGGGCACGCCGCCGAGCGGGTGGTCCGCCGCGCGTTGCTCGGCGAGCCGGCACCGCCGGCCGCCCGCTGATCCCGGATCGGGGCGGACGGACGGTGGTCGGTCAGCTGTCGGTACGGCGGGACGTCAGTCGCCGTCGACCGGACCGTGCCGTCCGCCATGCCCGGCGGAGCAGATTCCGGCTCTGTCGGGCACCCATCTCGGACAGCCACTGCGGACTGCGGGCCAGGGTGCCGGCGGTGCCGTCGGTGACGACCAGCGTCGGCCCGGCGGCGTCCGGCGTCAGCCAGAGCACCCGGGCGCCGACCCGGGTCGGACCGGTGCCGAGGGTGCCCCGGCCGCCGCGCTCCGGCCCCGGCGGTACGGCGTACTCGCGGCCGCTGTCCCGGACGACCAGCCGGACCGGGTACCGGCCGGGGGCCAGCTCACCGGCGGCCAGCCGGCAGGACCAGCGCAGATCGTTGCCTTCGCGGGATTCGACGGTGACCGGTTGGCGGAGCAGCCCGTCCCCGACCTCCAGCAGCAGGTCGGAGCGGACCTGACCGGGTTCGCCGTCGATGCCGGCGCAGCGCACCGTGCCCTCGACGGCGACTGTCGGGCCAGCGGCTGCCGGGCCGGTGACCGGCCGACTGCCACGCAGCGCCTTGACACTGACTGTCATCTCGCGGACCCGGAGCAGATCGCGGTAGGTGTCGAAGTCGGGGTGCCCGAGGTACGGCTGGCCGGCGTGCACCCGCAGCGGTCGGCTGGAACGCGGCCGGCGTACGGTCGCGGCGTCCTGCTCGTAGATCGCGACGGCGCGCAACCCGGCCCCGGCGTTGCCGACGAACTCGCTGGCCACATCGATCGGGATGTCCTTGAAGAGGCTGTGTATTCGGGCGGTGAACTCGGCGAGCTGATCGTCGTCGCAGCCAGCCGCCGCCCGCCACGCGTAATGCAGCTGCATGTAGGCGATCCACCGGTACACCGCTTCGCGGTCGTCCGGGCGCAGGTCCCGCACCTCGTCGGCGAGCCGCTCGATGATGGTCAGATGCTGCATGATCCGGGCCGGCTGGCTGCGGGAATCCATCAGCGAGGAATTGTCCCCCCGCTGTCGGTAGAGGTAGCTCAGCCGGGGGGTGAGGATCGTCCGGGGCGATCTGGCCAGCAACGGGATGGTGAACAACACGTCCTCGAACGCGGTGCCCTCGGTGAACGTGACGCCGACCGCGTCGACCAGATCCCGGCGGAAGATCTTGTTGCAGGCCGACGGGTTGCCAACCAGATCCGGGGCGTGCGCGATGTGCTCGACGACCCGTTCACCGATGAGCAGTTCACGACGCCAGGCGGGGTTCGGCCGGGGCGGCAGCCCTTGCATGTCGCCGACGGCGATCGCCGCCTCATGGTGGTCGGCGAGCCCGGTCAGGTGACTGAGCGCGCCGTCCGGGTAGATGTCGTCCGAGTCGAGGAACGCCAGGTAGCGGCCGGTGGCGAGGCGCACGCCATGATTGCGGGCCGCGCCGAGCCCGGCGTTGTCCTGCCGGACGTAGCGCACCGCGGTGGCCTGAGTGGCGTACCGCTGGGCGATCTCGGCTGACCCGTCAGTCGAGCCGTCGTCGACCACGATGACCTCGACCAGGTCCCGACCAGGCTGGCCTTCGATGGATCCGAGCGCTTCCGCGAGCCATTTCTCTGTGTTGTAGACCGGCACGACGACGCTGACCGTCGGAGATGGCACCGCGTTCACCTCACGTCACGACTGGGTAATCTGGGCCGGTGACCCTGATTCGTAGAGTACGTCGCGTGCTGCGCCCGGCCCGGCGGATGGCTGGTCGGCTACAGCGCATGGCCGGCCGGCCAGCGGCGCAACTCTACAGCCCGAACGTTACCGCGAGCGACGTTCGTCTTCTCGTCGGCGTCGCCGAGCGCAGGGGTGATCGTCAGGGCGTAACAGCGGCCCTGCTCCGGCTGGTGCAGCGCGGGGCGGCGAACGAGACCGAGCAGCGGCGGGTCCGGTCCGTCGGCGTCGGCGCCCCGGGCCCGGCCGCCGACCCGCCGCCCGCGGGTCGACCGGCCGGCGACGCGGTCCGGCTCACCCTGCACCGACCCGATCCGGCCGCCCCGATCGAGGCCACCGTCACCGGCCGACCCGCACCGCTTGCGTACTGGCGTCATGCCTGGTCAGGGCTGCCGTCCGACCTGCGAGACCAGCTCACCACCAGTGTCCTCACCCGACTCGCGGCGACCGGCGGCGTCACCGAGGTACGTGCCGGCGACCCGGCCAGCGCATCCGTCGCCCGAGCGGTCGCCGCCGGCACCGGTGCACGGTACGGTGGGCAGCCGTGATCGTTCCCTGGCGCCGTGGCACCTCCGCCGGACACCTGCTTGACGACGCGCTGAGCGCGCTGACCGCCGCCGACTGGTCCGACACCGGCCGCCCCCCGGTCGCCTGGCTGCACTGGCCGGTCGACAGGGCCAACCCGTACCAGTCGTTGCTGTACAGCCGGTTCGCCGGGCACAACTTGACGCCGATCCGGGTCCGCCGCCTCGACCAACTGGACAAACTGCTGCCCGCGCTGCCCGACGGCGTCGGCCGGGTGCTGCACGTGCACTGGCTCTACGACGTCACCTCCGGTTGCACCACCACCAGCCAGGCCGAGGCAGCGGTCGATGCCTTCGCCAAGCGGCTGGACACCCTGCGCGACCAGGGCGTACGGCTGGTCTGGACGGTGCACAACCTGCTCCCGCACGAGACTGTGCACCGGGCGACCGAAACCCGGCTGCGCCAGGTGATGCTCGCCGCCGCCGATGTGGTGCACCTGATGCACGACAGCCACCTCGACATCCTGCGGGAGACCTTCGGAGCCGAGCCCCGACGCGTGGTGATCGCCCCGCACCCCACCTTCGCCGGCGCCTACCCGGACTGGGTGGACCGGCCCGCCGCCCGCAGCCACCTCGGCATCCCGCTCGGCGTCCGGGTGCTGGTCACCTTCGGGCAGGTCCGGCCGTACAAGGGGCACGGCGACTTCCTCGACGCGCTCGATGTCGCGGTCCGGCTCGACCCACGGCTGCGCTGGCTGGTCGCCGGCAAGGTACGCGAGGAGGCCGGCGGCCCCGACTTCATGCGCCGGGCTGCCGAGCACCCGGCGGTGATCTTCCACCCTGGCTTCGCACCCGACACCGACGTGCAGTACTTTCTGCGGGCGGCCGACGCCGCCGTCTACCCGTACCGGTCGTCGCTGAACTCCGGTGCGCTGGCGCTGACCGCCGGGTTCGGACTGCCGGCGTACGTGTCGACCGGCACCACCGTCGGTGGCCTGCTGCCGGACGCCGCGCTGCGCCGGTTCGACCTGTCCGACCCGGACAAGACCGCCGAGACGATCACCGAGTCCGGCGGTTCCTGGGACCGCGCCGAGCCGGTCCGCGCGGCGGTCCGCGACCACGTCGAAGCCCTGGCCCCGGCCAAGGTCAGCGCCCGGTTCGCGGCTGAGCTGCGGCGGCACCTCGACCCGCTGGCGTGACCGCGTACCTAAGTAGATCGATCGGTCGCTAGTCTTGTCGGCATGTCGAGCCCTGTGCCACCGGCGCCTCCGTCAGGTCCGGACCGTAAGTTGGTCTGGGCCTCCGACGAGGTGCGGGTCAGTATCGCCGAGCAGGTCCTGCCGCTGCGGGACCGGCAGAGCAGGCCAGCGGCGGCCGTCCGGGCGGCGGTCTTCGTCTACGCCTTCACCTGGCTGCCGGCCTTCGTTGTCTTCGCGGTGGCGACGACCGCCGCGCCGGCGTACACCAACCACGCCAGCGTCGCGGCGACTGCCGTCTGGGCACTGCAGTTCACCACCCTGATCGCGGTCTGGGCCGTGGTCGGGGCGGTGACATCGCGGCGGGCCACAGCGGCCGACGGTGCCTATGAAGCCCCACCGGCCCGCCGGGTGCTGGTCCGGGGGGGGGGGGGGGGGGGGGGGGGGGGGGGGGGGGGGGGGGAGGGGGGGGGGGGGGGGGGGGGGGGGGGGGGGGGGGGTG
>NZ_JBSWXD010000130.1:0-20029 GCF_056160425.1 Micromonospora sp. ABR4_055 | reverse complement strand
GGGGAAGGAAAAGGGAACAAGAAGATAGAAGATCACAGAAACCAGGCCGCCGGGTGGTGTTCTGTACCCCTTCCGTCCCCCCGGCACCATGTTCGCCGCTCTCTACGGCAGCTTCCTCACCGGACCCGCAGACGATGTGCCACACGGGGCCGACGGGGAGCTGGACGCCTATTCGCTCTTCTACCACCGGTCACTCGCCATGGGCTGGCTCGACGATTCCTCGGCTGGCGGCGATCGCGACAACGGCATGCTCCGGTCGGGTGGCCTGTGGGCGACGAACGACGCCGGGTGGCAGCATCCAGCCGCCGCGCCCGACGCCGCCCTGCTGTCCTGGTTCCAGGTCGACGCCAGCGCGGTGGCGGGCGACCGGCCACTGCCGGTGCAGCCGTTCCTGCACTGCGCCGCAGAGGTGACGGCACGGCGGGGTCCGCTCGACCTGTCTGCGGTACAACTGCTGCTACCGGTGCACGGGCTCGACCCGGCGTCCCGCCCGCCGTACGCGCCGGTGCCGGCGACTCGGACGAGCCCGTGGTTCACCGGCCACGGTCCGGCGGACCGGACGCCGGTCGAGATCACCGTCAACAGCGGCCGGGAGCCGTCGCTACCCGACGTGGCGGTCCAGCTCACCGAGCTGCTCGCCGACCTGGGTCCGGATGTGTTCGGATACCGGTCGCACGACCTCGCGGCCGCCGACACCACCCCGGCTCCACTGTTCGACGACAGCTTCTGGAACGGCCCACCACTGCACGGTGTGGTGCTTCGCGGTGAGCTGGTCGAGTGGTCCTGCGACGCGATCGGGTGGCTGGCCGAGGCGGCCGCCGACGCCGTGGCCCGGCTCGGCGTCGGCACGCCGCTGCTGTTCACCGCCGTACGCTCTGGTCAGGTCTTCTGACCGCCGGAGGGGTCCGCGGCGAGGGATGCCTTGACCGCACGGGCCGTCTCGTCGGCGAGCACCTCCCACTCACCCGCCTCGAGACCGTCCAGGGCTGCCTTGACGATCACCGCCGGGTCGCTTTTCGGTCCGTCGTAGGAGGCCATCATGTCGGTGTCGACGGCGCCCATCAGCAGACCGGTGACCTGGGTGTGCTGTGCGGCCAGCTCCAGCCGTACGGCGTTGGTGAGGTTCCACTCGGCGGCCTTCGCCGCCGCGTAGCCGCCGGCACCCGGGTAGGCGCTCCAGGACAGCGCCGACAGCACGTTGAGGATCGCGCCGTTGGCCAGCTGCGGCGCGAAGGCCCGGATCATGTGCAGCGTCCCCCAGAAGTGGGTGTCCATCTCCTGTCGGATCAGGCCGAGGTCACCGCCGACCAGGTCCGCTCCGGTCGTGACCCCGGCGTTGTTGACCAGCAGGGTGACGTCACCGGTGGCCGCTGCGGCGGCGGCGACCGAGTCCGGGTCGGTGACGTCCAGCGGCAGGACCCGTACGCCAGGCAGGTCGACGGACTCGGGGCGGCGGGCGGTGGCGTAGACCGTGGCGGCACCGCGCTCGACCAGCTGGGCGGCGAAGTGCCGGCCGATACCACGATTGGCCCCGGTGACCAGGGCGGTTGCTCCGAAAATCTGCATGCTGGCTACGCTAGAACCTGACATTGACGTCAAAGGCAAAGACTTGTGATGGGGGTCACTGTGCGGATCGGTGAGCTGGCCGACCGCGCCGGGGTGAGCACCCGGGCGCTGCGCTACTACGAGGAGCAGGGTCTGCTGGTCGCGCAGCGCAGCCCGGCCGGTCAGCGCCGCTACTCGGAGTCGGCCGTCGAACGGGTCCGGCTGATCCAGCGGCTGTACGCGGCCAACCTGTCCAGCCGGACCATCGCCGACCTGATGCCCTGTGTGGACGCCAAGGTCAACACGCCCGAGTCACGCGCCCGGCTGGCTGCCGAGCGCGACCGGATCGACGCGCGGATCGCCGAGTTGACGGCAGCCCGCTCCCGCCTGGACGAGGTGATCGCGCGGGCCGCACACCCGGCCAGCGGCTGCGCGTACGAGTCCGGCCCGGCCGGACCGCCCTGATCGGACAGATCCAGGCAGTAACGGCCGCCCGGATCCTCGCCGCCGCCGAACAGGTCTTCGCGGCGGCCGGTCCGTCCGCCTCGACCGAGGAGCTCGCCGAGCTCGCCGGCGTGGCGATCGGCACCGTCTTCCGTCACTTCCCCACGAAGGCCGCTCTCATCGAGGCGGTGTTCATGTCCCGGCTACGGGAGATCACCGCGTACGCGCGGGAGATGGCCACCGCCGGCGACGTCGGCGCCGGCTTCTTCGCGTTCTTCACCGAGGCCGTCAAACAGTCGACGGTCAAGCATGCCTTCACCGACGCCGTCGACTCCGATGACGAGGTGATGGCCGCGGTACGGACGGCGATCGCCTCAGCCGGCGCGGACCTGCGCGACGCGATGGGGGACCTGCTGACCAGGGCGCAGCAGTCCGGAGCCGTGCGCCCGGACATCGCCACAGCCGAGTTGATCGGGCTGATGATCGGCACCTCGCGGGCGCTGGAGCAGGTCGGCCCCGACCAGAAAGGCCAGCAACGGATCCTCACCGTCCTGCACGACGGACTCACGCCCCGGCCGCGCCCAGAGTCGTCCACATAGTGTCGACGGCATCGCCACTGCGCTGAACGAACCCGCAGCCGGACCACCTGCCGGACCTGCTCGAAGCTGCTCGGAGTCGCTCGGAGTCGCTCAGAGCTTGTTCAGGACGCTGGTCAGCTGCTCCTCGGCACGGGACGTCTCCGCCCAGCTACGGCCGATCACCACGTACTCGACCGTGCCCGTCTGCTCGGTGGTGTCGTTGTAGACGACCACGCCGTGGTCTGATCCCCGGGTGAACAGCAGTCCCTGCTCAGTCAGGGCCTTCACGAGGATGTCGCAGCCGGGCGCGGGCACGTCGATACGCGAGGCGAGGACGTGATGGTCGAGGTAGTCCTGGCCGAGCAGCCGCCGTCCGATCATGTCGATGCCGGTGGTGCCGCCGACCCGTCCGTTGAACTCGTTGAACAGCAGCTCGCCGGTTCTGGTGACGATCGCGTCGATGTTCATCGGCCCGTAGTAGCCGAGCTGCTGGGCGACGATCGCGACCTGCTGCATGTACGCACCCAGATGCGCGTGCAGTCTGGGGGTGAGGTTCTGCGGCGGGTATACGCTGCCCTTCCAGGTCTCGGCCATGCGGAGGTCGCTGTAGCTCATCAGCGTCGGCGCACCGGTGCGCGGCACGGTCATGTCGGCGGACAGCTCGCGGGCCGACTCGTGGTAGACCTCGATGACGTGGCGCGCCGGGCTGGCGCCGGCCGGCAGGTCGGGCAGGGCCGTCAGGCCGAACGGTTCGAGCGCCAACGCGACCGTCGCGGGATCGGTCGCCGCCAGGTGAACCACGTAGTGCGCGCCGGCCTCCTTGCCTCCCTCGACCGTGGTCAGCAGGATGTTGCCGTCTCCGCCGGCGTTGACGTCCTGCTTGATGATGACGGCGCCGGTCCGGGCGAGCAGTTCGGACGCGCCGTCGACCAGCTCAGGTCCACGGTCCACGACGCGCCCCTCGGCGACCGGGATCCCGCAGGCCGTTGCCATGGACCGGAAGACCGACTTGGAGTTGACCAGCTCGGCGGTCCCTTGCGCGAAGCGCACGGACTCCTCCGCGCCGATGCCGAGCAGTCGCTCCCAGGAGGCGATGTCCCGGTCGTGGATGTAGCACTCCAGACGCCACGGGTCCGTGGCGCCGCCACCGGCCACCATCAGACCGCGCAGGGCATCGGCGAGCTGCGGTCGGTCGCCGGGATACCACCCGGCGCCGGGGTAGTCAGCCAGGGAGAGCACCGTGGGAGGTGACGCGAGGCCGAGCAGATCGGCGACGTACGCCAGCCACGCGTCACTGACCTTGCCAGGAAGAACAGCTACGTCGCCCTCGTCCATCGACCACAGCATCCGGTTGGCGAGAAAACGGTAGGAGTCCTTCGCGTCGTCCGGGACGTCATCCGGCCGAGCTGCCATCACACGGCTGGTCGAATTGGCGAACATCAACTTTGGCAACGGTCGTCCTCCCGGTTTGTCGTGGTGTCCCCGAGCAGGGCACTTACCACGTTGGTGTCAAATCTCGAAACGGTAAGAGGCGCGGCTGACGAGCACGCTCGACCGTGTACACGGTTCCCCGCCCCGGGGCAGTTGTCTTCTCCCACGTTGCTCTCAATCCCCGACTACCACCGGTAACCCATCACCCTCCGTGAGGGCAATTCAGAAGAAGCGGAGGCCTACCGCCCGCACCATGATGTGGATCTCAGAGCGCTTGCTGTCAAAGTCATTTCAGGGAGTGGAGAAGGCTGTGAAATACGACTCCGCCGTGTCCGACGTCATGGATGTCAGATCCGAGTACATCCGCGCCCGATGGGCTTTCGTCGACGGGGCAAGAATGGTCTCGATGCTGCAATCGCTCGGCGCGACAGACGAGGACTTCGAGCGCCTGAAGGTGATCAGCGACCAACTGGAGTCGGACCCGACCCTGCCATTTCGCAAGAGCAGGAACGGACGGATCTGCCTCGACCCGCAGACCCGGCGCGGGTACCGGCTGGAGGCGCAGCCCTTCGTTCTCTCCCGCGAGGAGGACTTCGTGCGGCACGACTCGGAGACGCTGCGCACGTTCGACGAGGTGCAGGACGACCTGCAACTGAACACCGCCCTGCAGGCGATGCTGGTCTTCAAGTTCCTGGTCGCCCACGGGATCGACGTGGCACAGCGGCCCCGGCTGGACTACGGCCGCGCCGAGTGGATCTGCACCCTGTTCAACCTGCGGACCGTCACGACCACCGGCCTGCTGGGCGAACCCGCGCTGGAGGGCGTGCACTCCGACGGGGTGGACCACACCATGACCACGTTCCTCTCCGCGCGCAACATGACCACCGACAGCGCGGAGACCTTCCTGCACGACATGAGAGAGGTCAACGGCCGCCGCTGGCACGAGACGGACCCCGCGTTGGTCAAGGGCAGGGCGCGGCACGGCGAATTCCTGGACACCTTGATGGTCGTCGATCACGAGTACAAGCACAGCGTCTCGCCGGTCTACCCGATCGACGACACGGAGCCAGCCATCCGGGACATGCTCATCTTCTTCACCAGGAAGCCCACCGAGAAGGGGCACGTCTCGTTCCGGTACGACTCGGTCGCCCCGCACCGCATGCTGCCCATGTCGTTCGGCCTGCCCGCCGACCTGCCCGCGCTCGCAACCGCCAACTGATCGGAGTGACGCTATGACCGAAGAGGTGACGGGAACGACCGAGACCATCGAACGCGTGTGGTACGACGGCAGCTGCCACTGCGGCGGGGTGGTATTTTCCGCAGCGGCCAGTCGCAACCTGACCATCACCCTGTGCAATTGCGGAATCTGCCACCGGCACGGCCACCAGGAACTGATGACCCCGGAGGCGCGGTTCAAGCTGCACCAGGGACAGGAGTTCCTCAAGCCGTACCGGTTCGGCAACCGCATCGCGGACCACACCTTCTGCGCGGTCTGCGGCGTGCTGCCGTTCTACCGCCCCCGATCGCATCCCACCGGCTATTTCAGCGTCAACGCGCGGTGCCTCGACCTCTCCCCCGCCGAGAACATCGAGTTTGTGGAATTCGACGGGCAGAACTGGGAGGCGAGCATCGCCGCCGGCAAACACGTGTTGACGGAGTAGGTGACAACGCAGGTGTGGACAGGTTCCGACGTCGTCACCGTCGACTCGTTGCGCGAGCGCGGTGGGCTGAAGTGGGCCGCCGCCGGCCCGGGAAGACTGGCGGCGTGTGTGGCCGAGATGGACTTCGGTACGGCACCCGACGTTGCGGACGCGTTGCACGACGCGGTGGACCGCGGTCAGGTCGGCTACCTCACGCCGCAGCTGACGGCACAGCTGGCTGAGGCGTGCGCCGCCTGGCAACACGACAGGTACGGATGGGACCTCTCGCCGGCGGATGTGCGGCCGTTGCCGGACGTCATCCGTGCCCTGCACGTCGCCATCGACTGCTTCTCCCGGCCCGGCTCGGCCGTCATCGTGCCGGTGCCCGCGTACCCGCCGTTCCTGGCCGTACCCCGGCTGCTCGGTCGACGCGTCATCCAGGTCGAGATGGTGGAGTCGGGCGGCCGCTACGGCTACGACCTGGACGCTCTCGACCGCGCCTTCGCGGCGGGCGGGAACACGCTCGTCCTCTGCAACCCCAACAACCCCCTCGGCGCGGTCATGGAGCCCGGTGAACTGTTGGCCGTCGCGGAGGTCGTCGAACGGCACCGTGGCCGGGTGTTCAGCGACGAGGTCCACGCACCGCTCGTCTATCCCGGGCACCGGCATGTCCCGTACGCCACCTGCTGTGAAGCGGCGGCCGGACACACGGTGACAGCCACGTCGACGTCGAAGGCGTGGAACGTGGCGGGTCTGAAGTGCGCTCAGCTGCTGACCAGCAACGACGCCGACCGTAAGCGGTGGGGTGAGCTCGGACGGCTGCACACCGACGGCACCGCCACCCTGGGCGTGCTGGCCGCCACGGCCGCGTACCTGGCCGGTGGGCCGTGGCTCGACACGGTGCTCGGCCGGCTCGACCGCAACCGGCATCTGCTGGCCGAGCTGCTCGGCGTGCACCTGCCGATGGCCCGCTACACCCCGCCCGAAGGCACCTACCTGGGCTGGCTCGACCTGCGCGACTACCCGCCGGCCGCAGACCTCGCCGAACGCGCGCGGGTGAGCGTGATGGACGGTGCCGAGTTCGGCCCGCCGGGCACGGGTTTCCTCAGACTCAACTTCGCCACCACCCCCGCTATCCTCACCGAGATCGTGCGACGGTTGGCGCACGCCGCCACGGCAACAGCGGGTCCGGTCCGGTCGATGACACCCCGGAGGTTGGTTCCTTGACGACAGTGGACGTGCCCGAGCGGGTACGGCCAGCCGACGACCTGCTGCGCTCCCATCGCGGTTTCCGTCTGCTGCTCGCCTCCGATGTGGTCAGCCGCACCGGCGGCCACGTCGCACTCGTCGCCCTGCCGCTGCTCGCGGTGCTCGTGCTGGACGCCTCCGCCCAGCAGGTGGGGCTCCTGGTGGCGGCGAGCACGCTCGCCTTCCTCGTCGTCGCGCTGCCGGCCGGGGTCTGGGTGGACCGGCTACGGCAGCGGTCCGTGCTGGTGGCCGCCGACCTGGTCCGCGCGCTGGTGCTGTTGTCGGTGCCGGTGACAGCGGCGTTCGGGGCGCTGAGCCTGGGGCAGCTGTACGTGGTCGCCCTGGTCATCGGGGTCGGCAACGTCTTCTTCGACGTCGCGCAGCAGGGCTACGTCACGTACCTGGTGGGCAAGGACCGCCTACTGGCCGGCTTCAGCAAGCTGGAGGTGGCCGGCAACGGCAGTCAGCTGGCCGGACCGCCCCTGGGCGGGGCGCTGGTGCAGATCGTCACCGCCTCGGGCGCGCTGGCCTTCAACGCGGTGTGCCACCTGGCCTCCGCCTGGCTGCTCGGCCGGATCCGGCCACCGGAACCGCAGGTCGACCGGCCCAGTGGACGGCCACGGCTGGGCCGGGAGCTCACCATCGGAGTGCGGTACGTCGCCGGTCAGCCGATTCTCCGGCTGGTCGTGCTGCACGGCATGATCGCCCTGCTGTTCGAGTACGCGCTGCTCACCGTCCAGCCGCTGCTGCTGGTGAACACGCTCGGCCTGTCGCCGGCGGCGTACGGCCTGGTGACCGGGGCCGTCGCGGTCGGCGGGGTGGTCGGCAGCGTGTTCGCCAACCGCTTCGTCGCGACGTTCGGCATCGCCCGTACGCTGTGGTTGCCGTTCGCCGTGACGTTTCCGCTGCTGCTGCTCATGCCGCTGGTGGGTCAGGGCTGGCTGGTGGTGCTCTACCCGATCGGCTACGCCGCCTACATCGGCGGCAGCGCCATCCAGAACGTCGCCCAGATCACCTACCGTCAGGCCATCTGCCCGCCGGAACTGCACGGGCGGATGAACTCCGCCATGCGGTTCCTGATGTGGGGCATGATGCCGGTCGGCGGGTTGTTCGGCGGCTTCCTGGTCCAGGCGATCGGGGAACGGACCGCACTGTGGGTGTGCGCCGTCGGGATGCTGGCCAGCCTGCTGCCGATGCTCGGCCGGCCGGTGCTCCGACTGCCCCCCGACGCCGGCATCGGCCAGGGGTGATCGCGCCCTTGGCCCGGCGTCCGGGACCGCGCCGCTACGGCACCATCAAGCTCAGCACCGGGGTCGTCTGCAAGCCGACCGGCAGCGCCATCGCGCCGATCAACAGGCCGCAGACGGTGCGGATCGCCCAACGCAGCGACGCCAACGTCTGCCCGTACGCGACGAGCGCGACGCGCGGGTCAAGGTCCACGGTCAGACGTGGCGACTGCCTAGATTCGCCGGTCGCGACTGGTCAACGGCCTCCAGGGATTGGCAGGATTTCCCGCTGGTGCCTTGTTCGCGCCAGGCACCGTGGCCTGGCCCCGGTGCGCCGCGTCCGGATTCCGGACGACCCGTACCTTGTCGCTGGTCCGTCAGGAGATGTCAATGTCGCAGCATGATCCGGTCGACCCGTGGGCGGATGTCGATCCGGCAGTTGTCGTCACCGGCACCCCGACGGGTGAGCGCAGCGGCGATGTCGGCATCGACAGTGCCGCCACGGAAATCGTCGGGGTGTCGCATCCTGGCCCGGGCGACAACGCGCCGCCGACCCGACCTCGGCGGCCGGCGCTGCTGCTCGGCGCGCTCGGCATGGTCGCCGTGGTGCTGACGATCGCAACGGCCGTGGCCTTCGCGAACCGGTCCGACGAGATCGAGACGCCGGGGGCGGTGGCGCTGACCGGCGAGCCGACGGCGGAGTCGTCCGCTGGGCCGGCGGATCCGGCAACGCCCGATCCGGCAGCACCGTCGCCCGGTGCCACGCCGAGCCCGACGGCGTCGCAGGCAGGCCCGGACCGGCAGGCCGTCGCCGCGGCGGCGTCGCCGGGGTCGATGTCGCCCGCCGCCCCGGCGCAACCCGCCACCGGCGCGATCCGGACCGGTGCGTTCGTCGGCGCGACCAGGATCGGCAGCCAGCTCAACGCGGACACGACCATGTACGCAGGCGAGTACATCCTCTCCCCCGACGGCCGGTTCGGCCTGCTGATGCAGACCGACGGCAACCTCGTCGCCTACGGTCCGTCGCCCTGCGGGGCGCCCCGACCCAACATCTGCCAAGGCCCCTACGACTGGTGGGCCAGCAACACCAACGGCCAGCCCGGAAGCCGGGTCGTCATGCAGAGCGACGGCAACCTCGTCATCTACCGCCCCGACGGCAGCGTCGCCTGGGCATCCAACACCAAGGATTCCGACGCGACCAGGGTGATGGTCACCAACCAGGGACACTTCCATCTGGCCCGCAGGGACGGCTCGACGGTGATGACGCTGACGGGCCTGTCCGAACAGAAAAGCTCCCTGTCGTACGCTGGCACGATGCCGGCCGGCTACCGGCTCACCACCCTGCGGTACCTGTCCTCGCCGAACGAGGTCTACCACCTGATGCAACAGCAGGACGGCAACCTGGTCCTGTACGGGCCCGGCACCAGCGTGCTCTGGTCGTCCGGCACACACCAGATCGTCGTCGGCGGCATGAGCGTGCGGGAGACCAGGATGCAGCCCGACGGCAACCTCGTCGTCTACGACAACTCAGCCGCTGATGCGGCGGCGGTGTGGGCGTCGGATTCCGTCGGGGCTGGCCCCAGCCCGGAGTTGGTGCTGCGCGACGACGGGAACCTGGTGCTGCGGTCCGGGTCCACCCGGCAGGTCTTCTGGCAGACCGGCACCGGCGGCCAGCTGTAGCGGGAGCGAGCCCGCCTCGCTGGTGCCGCGTGGACGGCCCGACATGCTCTCGCAGTATGTCAGCAGTCACCTGCCCCGATCCGGGACTTCTAGTGCATCGGTCGACTAGCTCGGGTGACCGTCTGTGACGCGAAGTCTCTGCTTGCGCAGCGCCTCATCGGGCCGGTGCGGCATGTCGCAGCCTTGCTCACGCCCACCCCGGGGGTTCGGGCCATCGCCAAGCATTGACAGCCAGGCCACCAGGAACAGATAATCCTGAATCTCAGTAAACCGATGCACTGAGTCTAGGTGACGATGCGACTACTTTACGTCATGGTCCGTGGACCCCCTGTGGCGCCCTGCGGGGTGCCGTTGCGGTGCCGTTGCCGTGCCGCCGCGCGGACGCCGGACCGGCCTCGCCGTATCAACCGTCCCGATCTGCGACCCGGAAGGAACCCGCACCATGAAAGCAATCAGAAGACGGACCACGTCACTCGCGCGGATAGCAACAGTAGGCCTCATCGCCGCGGTTGCCACCGGCACGCTGGCCACCACCGCGAGTGCCGATTCCGTGGCCGTCGCCAATCCCGGCTTCGAAAGTGGCTACTTCGACGGCTGGCGCATCATCAACTCCCGCAAGGTGGCTCTCTCTGATATCGGCAACACCGGCCACCATTCGGCCAAGATCCAAGGTACGGGCGGCGAAGTCCGGCAAGACGTCACTGTCACGCCCGGCACCGACTACACCTTGACCGCGTACGTCCGGGGCAAGGGCGTCATCGGCGCCAGGGTGGGCGGCGACACCTACACCTCTTCCGGCGGTGGCCGTGGCTTCGAGCCGGTCAGCGTCGATTTCAACACCGGCAGCGCCAGCACCGTCGAAATCTTCGCGGCCTACGGTGGCAAGACCGGCCGGTTCGACGATTTCACCCTGTCCACCGGACCGGCACCGGGCGCCGGCTTCGACCCGAGCGTCTGGGACAGTTCGGAGGCGGGCGACTACATCAAGTCAAGCGACCCGTACGTCTTGAGCTTCGACGGCTTGGAGCAGTTCACCGTCACCGGCAGCGGCGGCGGTCCGCGCGACGAGCTGAAGACACCGGTGGCTGCCAGGAAGGCTTCGGACGAGATCTACGAATCCTTCTCGGCTGACATCAGGTTCGATCTCGACGACGGGGTCAAGCTCATCGCCCACCAGATCCACGCCGGCACCGGTGCCGGCTTCTCCACCCAGGTCAAGCTCTACGTCCAGGATTCCAGCCCGCTCGGAATCTTCAAAGGCGAGGGCGAACAGGACTTCTCGATCGACGACTACCCGCTGCTCGAGGGGGTACCCAGCAACGGTGTCTTCGACGTGTACGTTCGTGTTCAGATCCCGGGCTTCGTGAGCGGTGACGGCCAGATCAACGAGGAGATCTTCGACCTCGGCACCGTCCGGAGCGGAGAGACCATGAGGTACGAGTTCATCAACGACTACGGCGTGGTCACGGTCGACTCGACCATCGGCCGTACGTCGACCAGTTTCACGTACGACATGCAGGATTCCCAGGCGTCCTACATGAAGTTCGGGAGTTACGTCCAAGCCCAGGACGCCGAGAGCGGCTGCAACGTCACCAACGATCTCGACTGCGAGTACCCCGGGTGGGTACCGTACGGCGAAGCCAGCAGTCCGGCAGAGGCGGAGGTGCTCTGGCGGCAGTACTTCGCCGACTCCGACATCAGCAAGGCCAGGGTCACCTTCAGTAACGTCGTACACACGGGTGGTCCGCTCCAGTAACGGACTCGGGGATACCGGTAGTCGACGCTCGTACCCGCACATCCCCACGACCAGGGCCAGAAACAGGACCAGACACGTACGGTCGCCAGGTGGCCGCCGTACCGGGTCTGGTCCTGTTTCCGTGCAGCGGAAAAACTTCTATTGACGTATCTGATTGCGTTTCCTACTCTCACATGGCACTAGTGCCCAACAGTTCACAACTGTGAACTGAATGCGCACTCCTGGCGCGATGAAGCGACGCGCGACGAATCGTCCGCCATGGGTGCCGATCGCCGTCCGACGCCATCACCATCACCCGAAAGGCCTCAACCCGCGATGACAACGCACCGCACACAGCGACTCGTGACCGCATTGCTGGCGACCACAGTCGTCCTGGCAGCCTCCCTCCTCACCCCGGGAGGCGTCGCCACCGCCGCCGCCCCGTGCGACTACCCGGCCCAACAGCTCAACCTGACGAACTGGAAGGTCACGTTGCCGACCGGTTCATCCGGATCCCCGACCGAGATCAAGCAACCGCAGCTCAAGACCTACTCGGCCAATCCGTGGTTCACGGTCAACTCCGCCTGCACCGGAGTTCAGTTCCGATCCCCGGTCAACGGAGTGACCACGCCCAACTCGAGTTACGCGCGCTCCGAGCTTCGCGAGATGGCCAGCAACGGCACCGCGAATGCCTCCTGGTCGGCGACCTCGGGCACCCACACCATGACCTTCCGGCTCGCGTTCAACAAGCTCCCGAACGACAAGGCACACGTCGTCGGAGCCCAGATCCACGACGGCGACGACGACGTCACCGTCTTCCGCCTGGAAGGCACCAACCTGTACGTCACCAAAGGAAACACCACTAATCACAAGCTGATCACCAGCAGCTACAAGCTGCACACAGTCTTCGAAGGCAAGTTCGTGGTCAGTGGCGGTCAGATCAAGGTGTACTACAACGGCGCCCTGCAGACGACCATCTCGCACACCGCGTCCGGCAACTATTTCAAGGCCGGCGCCTACACCCAGGCCAACTGCGGCAACTCTTCCCCGTGCAGCAGCTCGAACTACGGTCAGACAAGCCTGTACAAACTACTCGTCACGCACTCCTGACGACAAGTGATCTGTCGGGGTCCCCCGTTTTCCGGGGTCCCGACACCGAGGAGCCACACTGAACAGTTGCAGCACCACCCACCCCGCTGATGGTGAACTGCCTAGTATTCACCGGTACGACGGTCGTCATCCGACCACCTCCCAGCAACCTCGACCGTGACCCGACATCATCGGAGCCGGATAGAAGCAGAGGTCAGGGCACCGAACGGCCCCGCCGGCACCCGAATCGACCGCCACCGAGAGCCGCCGGCAACACATGTATCGTGCCCTCGAGCGTGGGCCTCGTCTATGTCATCTGCAACTAGGAGCAAGCGTGTCTCGAGTCCGAAATTGGTCGATCGGCACCGGGGAAATGGTTCGCCGGCCACTGCGGCTGCTGGCCATGATGCTCGTCGCGGTGTGCGCGGCGGCGATCTCGGTGGTGGCGGCGCAAGCACCGGCACAGGCCGTACCTGGGCAGAACTATCTACGCAACTGGAGCACCGGCAGGTGCCTGGACGCGAACGACCGGGGGCAGATGTACACCCTGCCGTGCAGCATGCCGGTCGGCTCGAACCGCTATCAGCTCTGGCGGCCGATCGATCAAGGCAGCTGGGACGGCCACGATCTGGTGATGCTGCAGCACGTCAAGACCGGCTACTGCGTCCAGGTCAATACGGGCGGTGGAGCCGGGCTGAGTGAGTGCAACTCGGCGAAGAGCACCCAGTGGGAGGTGGTCGGTGGCCGAGACTGGTACAAGGTGGCACTGAAGAACAGGTTCAGCGACCTGTGCCTGGACGGCAACTCCCAAGGTGCCGTTTACGGGTACGGATGCATCGCGGGGAACGGCTACCAGCAATGGCGGCTGGGCTACTAGCCTGGCTGACTGCCCGCACCTGATCCTCAACACGGATGGTTCGTTGTTTGGGTGTCCGCAGTAGGACAGCACGCATCTAAGCCTGCTCTCTGCCGACGACAGCCTGCCGCCGGAAGGTCGCCCCGCGGACAAGCGAGTCGTACGTCTCCTCGGTGCGGATCGCCGCGAGGCCGAGTGACGCGACGAACGCCGCCAACTCGGCCTGCACCGCCACGCCGGGCACGCCCTCGGGGACGATGCGTTCCACCTCAAGGAACGTGCCGAGGCCGGCGACGTCGTCGACGCAGAGCTCACCGTCGGGCAAATCGGCGGTACGGCGTACTTTCGCGATCCGTACGGTCGGACGGAAGCCCATCGCCAGGATGGCGGCGTGCATCTGACCGCGGTCGGTGACCGCCGTCTCGTACTCGTCGCAGGCGAGCGCGTTGTCGACTGGACGTTTCAGGGTGAAGGTGTGCCGGCCGTCGACGGTCCGTAACCGTACGAAGGGGACGCCGGTCTTGCTGTCGCCGTACGACCAGGTGGTCGGGGCGTACGCCTGATCGTCCTGGACGACCGGCGGACCGGGCTCGATGCCGCGCGCCGTGAGCGCGACGAGCAGCGCTTCCCGGTCCTGGACGCGGTACTTGACCTCGACCTCACGCACCACGCCTCCACCGGCCACCGAAAATTGACTGCGCAGCGTCGCACAACCGTCACCGTGTCACCAACGCGGCACGCCAGTGGAGCGCCGCGCCGCCTGTCGAGTGGTGCGCCGGCCGGGCAGTGCATCGTCAGCGGCGGCCGGCTCGGGTGCCGGCGTTGCCTTGTCGCCCATCGCCGAGGTGAGGCAACAGAGCACTCATATGACACGAAAATAGGTGCGGGTAGTGGCAGACGGTGGCGTACGACTTGTACAAGGCGTACGATTCGTACGTGACCGCAGAACCGATCAGACCCGAGCAGGAGCTGAGCATCTCGGCCGCCCGAGATGAGCTCGCCGACATCGTGTCCCGCGCCCACTACAGCGGCCGGATCACCTACGTCACTCGACGGGGTCAACGACTCGCCGCGATCGTCCCTGCCGACCTGGCCGAGGCGATCGAGCGTGCCGAGGACGCCGCCGACGTCGCGGCCGCCCGCGAGGCGCTGGCCCGCATCGATGCGGGCGAGAAGCCCGTCTCGCTGGCAGAGCTTCGTGCCGAGCTCGGGTTGTGACCGGACCGACTCGGCGGCCACCGTACGAAATCCAGCTCGATACGAAAGCTGCCAAGCTGCTGCGCAAGCTGGACCGACCCGTCCAGTCCCGACTTGTCGCCGCCATCGCCGCCCTCAGCATCGATCCACGACCACACGGGGTCAAAGCCCTGACAGGACACCCTGGGCTCCTGCGAATCCGCGTCGGCGACTACCGGGTGGTCTACCAGATCGACGATGGCAAGCTCATCGTCCTCGTGGTGCACCTCGGCCATCGCAGCGACGTCTACGACCTTTTGTAGCCCGACGGCATCGGCGGCGACCGGCACCCGGCAGCACCGCGTACTTCGACGGCCGGTGCCCGAATCCGCCCCGCTTCTTATCCGCCACCATCGACGTGAGGCTGAGACACCCTAAAACGTTAGGTGTCTCAGCCTCACGTCGATGAAGCGCTGCGCTGCCCGACACAGCCGGCAGTAAGCCGGTCAGGGCAGCAACCAGCGACCACCCCTGGTTCAGCCGACGCGGAGGGCGGCGGCCATGGGTGGTTGATCGGGTGATGCGCCGCCTCGGCGCATCGACCACAGCGGCGGGCCGCCGGCCGGCAGGTGGGCCACCCGTACGACGCGGTAGCCGTGGCGGGTGTAGAACGCCTGGAACCGTGGGCTGCTCGCCTCCACCACCGCCGGCATGCAGATCCGATCGAGCCGGATGTGGTGCGCAGCGAGCAGCGCCGCCCCGATGCCCCGACCCCGAAACCAGGGTGCCGCCGCCAGGAACGCCAGATGATGATGCCGGCCGACCGGCTCCAACTGCGCGACGGTGGACGCGTAATGCGTGTACGGGCCGTGCCGGTCACCACACGCCCGCAACCTGCGCCGCAGGTGCTCCGCACCGAGGAGCCGGTCGGCCGGATGCGGATACCAGATCGCCACCCCGTCGCGGTCGCCCGCGACGTCGACGATCCCGTGCCGTACCCCGAACTCCAGCTCGGCGGTGAAGAACTGGTGCATCGTCAGATAGCGGATCGCGTAGTCCCGCATCGACCAGGCCACCACCGGGTCCAGGACGCACGACTGCGCCAACAACTCGGCCAAGGGTTCGACATCGGCGGCGGTCGCCGCCCGTACGGTCAGCACGGCCGCCACGTCCACACCAGGAACCGGTCGAACAGCTCCGCCGCCGTCACGTCCGGCAGGTCGAACGCCGCTTCGGTCATCCGCTCCACCGCGTACGTCGCCAACCCGAACGGCCCCAACACGGCCGCCAACTCCGACTTCGCCACCAGGCACGGCCACGCCTGGCCGCAGCCGGCGCACGACCAGGACGGCCGCACCGCCACATGACCACCACCACCACCGCCGCCGTCGACTGCCGCCGGCTCCGCGCCGGTCACATCGCGGTACGCCGGACAGCCGACCAGGCCGAACCTGGGTTGCCCGTCATGGCGTACGACCAGCACCCCGCCACCGGACGCGGCCAGCTCCCGCAACAGCTCCCTCACCGCGCCGACCCGCCCCGGTAGACGCCGTCACCGACGGCCGACGGGCCGGACCGGCCCGCGACACCGGGCCGGCCGGTCGGACTGAACCGCATCGAATGCCGAGGCGCGCACTCCGGACACCGCAACGTCTCCCCACACCCCGGACACCACCGCTGCTTCAACTTGAAGGAAAAGAAGCCGACGCACAAACCACCCAGCGCCGCCAACACAACTCCTACCAAGGTCAACATTCGCCGCTCCCAATTCGAATCGAGAATCTGATTCCACCCTGGACAAGAACAGCGATTCGAAGGAAGATGCCGGATGGGCACTCACCAACCACTAACACGGGGAGCGTCAAGTTGCCTGACACCAACGAGTTCCGACACGCGCTTCGCCATCAACGCATGACCCAAGGCATGTCGCAGGATGCCCTCGGTGCCAAGATCCCGATTAGTGGATCACAGATCGGGAACTACGAGTCTGGCAAGTCGATCCCGCCAAGCGACATCGCCGACGCCCTTGACAGGATTCTCGGCACCGGGACGGAGATGCGGGAGCTCGCCGAGCAGGCGCGCGGGGAGGCCGTAGCCCCGGGTCTGCGTCCGTGGACGGTGAACGAGGAACGCGCCACCCTCTTGCGGATGCACCAACCGCTCGTCGTCCCCGGTCTGCTCCAGACTGAGGAGTACGCCCGCGCGATCATCGCCGCCGGACCACACACGGAGCTGCAGATCGAAGAGATGACCCGCGAGCGGATGCGGCGAAAGGCTGCCACCCTGGAACGCCCCGATCCGGTGACCTTGACCGCGATCATCGGCGAACCAGCGCTACGGTACGGCGACCCATCGATCATGAAGGACCAGCTTGCCCACTTGGTCGACATCGGCCACCGGCCGAACGTCCTCGTACGGGTGATCCCGTTCTCAGTAGGCATGCACGCCGGCCAGGCAGGCGCGTTCATCCTGGCGACTCTGGTCGACGGCGACCGCGTGGGCTACCTCGACGACCAGCTCACCGGACGCATCATCTCCACCGCTCGGGAGGTGGGACAGCTGGAGAGGTCGTGGGAGAATGTGAGCGACGTGGCACTGTCCGGCCGGCAGTCACGAGACCTGATTCAGAGGATGATCGATGAACTCGGTTGAGCCGATCTGGCACAAGTCTTCCCGCAGCAGCAGCAACGGTGGCGAGTGTGTAGAGGTCGCCGGCAACGTCCCCGGTCGCGTGCTCGTCCGCGACAGCAAGGACCACGACAGCGGCACCCTGACCTTCGCACCGACCGCCTGGCAGTCGTTCATCGCCGAGGTCAGCTCCAAGCACTGACCTGGCTGCCAGTGCGGATAGCCATCACCGGACATCGAGGGCTCAGCGACGAGGTCAGCAACCTTGTCGCGCGGGCCCTCGACGCGCAACTCTCGCGCTTGGCCGGCAACCTCGTTGGCGTCACGTGCCTCGCGGATGGAGCCGATCAGCTCTTCGCCGAGGCGGTGCTGCGACACGGTGGTCAGCTTGAAGTCGTCGTCCCAGCTCAGGAGTACCGCGACGGCCTGCCCGAGCATGCACACGTTGCGTACGACAAGTTGATCAGTCAGGCCGTGGCTGTCCACCGCTGCGACTACCTCGTCTCCGACTCGGATGCCCACACGGCCGCAAGCGAGTCGATGGTCGACCAGTCGGATCGGCTCTTCGCCGTTTGGGACGGTATGCCCGCCCGAAGCTACGGCGGCACCGCCGACGTCGTCGCCTACGCCAAGACTCGCGGCACCTCCTTGACCATCATCTGGCCGCCCGGTGCCCACCGTGACTGACCGACCCACCGGTAGCAGTCCTCAGGCCACGCAGGCAGCAGCAGATGTCGGCGCAGCCTCGGCACTCCAGCGGGTAGCGGTGGTCACCGGAGCCAACCGAGGGCTCGGCCGAGCAATCGCCCAGCAGCTCGCGCAGGCTGGCCTCCACGTCGTCGTCACCGCCAGAAGCGAGGAAGCCGCAATTCGGACCGCCGCCGAGCTGACCTGGCTTGGCCTGTCAGCCTCCGGCCACCAGCTCGACATCACCGACCCCGCCAGCGTCGCCCGCGCCATGGCCGACGTCGGCTACCAGTACGGCCGGCTCGACGTCCTGACCAACAACGCTGGCATCGCTATCGACCGAGGCCAGGCAGCCAGTGCCGCCGACATCGAGAAGGTCGCCGCGACCCTCGACGCCAACCTCATGGGCACTTGGCGCTGCTGCACCGCCGCCATCCCCGAGATGAAGCGAAACGGAAACGGCCGGATCGTCAACGTCACCAGCCACATGGGCACATCCGCCGAGATGGGCACCGGCAGTGTCTCCTACCGCGTCTCCAAAGCCGGCGTAAACGCGCTCACCCAGATCCTCGCGGCAGAACTACACGAGCACAACATCCTGGTGAACGCCGCCTCGCCGGGGAAGGTCGACACCCGCCTTGCCTACGGCAAAGCCGACCACACCCCCGACGAAGCAGCCGACACCTTCAACTGGCTGGCTACACTCCCCAACGACGGACCGACCGGCCACCTCTTCTACAACCGCAAGCCACTGCACTGGTAATAGAGCCAACGGTTTCGACAACAACTGATTAGCCCAAAGAATCGCCGCCGATGCTCCGCGTCGGAACCAAAATGAAACCTACAACCGGACGGCTGGAATGACGATTTCAAGGGCGCACCACCACATCCCGACCACGGTCACCCCGATGAAAACAACAATATATGTCTCATACCATCGATAGAAGTTCCGCACTGTCGGCGGCGCACGAAATCCTGGGCGAACAACTTCCGACAACAGTCCGTATTCTTCATTCCGATAATCTAGCCAGTTAAGGACGCCCACAACCACCATCAAAATCGTAAAGCCCGCAACAATGGTTACCAGCCCCATGAGAGCGAGAATCCCCACTCTAGCAACTTCTGGCCGCAACCCCCATTCTCGATAGCTCACGAACATGACCAGCGCCGCGCCAACCAGCGCAGACGCTAACGCCTGATAGATCCCAAGAAAACGATACACGTTCTCATTTGCGGCTTGGATTTGCTGTAATATGTATCGATATCTCTCCAAATGAAACTCGGTCGACACGGAAAACTCTTGGAGCCTCTCGATTTGGCGCGTATCCCCAAGCCGACGCTCGGCAATTCGTCGCGCGACTCGCCTGGAAGACCAGATCCCAAATGCCGAAGACCGTCCGATTCTTGTCACACGAGAATCACGCCTCACCGACAACCTCCGCTGCAGATATGGCAATAACATTAGGACGGAATACCCGCACCATCTCGACAGGCTCAGCACCACCTCCGGATAGCGGCACGAGAAAACGGTTATCCGAGTCTTCATCGAAGTGAAGCGGTTCCATCGCATCCAACAGGTTTGCAAGATCAACTTGCCAGACTTCTGCGATCGCGCGAACGACAATACCAATCGAGCCGAAATTTCCAGTATCGTACCACCAACTGCGGGCGTTCCACTTCAATCCATCCGGCTCCGTGTCAGCAAAGCGCTCATCCTTAGGGCGTGGAAGCACTTCCTCTGGGTACAGCCAGTCAGGATAGAAATTTACAATAAGGCAATCCTCGGGAAAACAAAGCTCACCGCCACTGAAAGATATGAACCACGGGGTGTCGTCCGCTCGATAGTGCACCCAGAATCGATCGTCCACCAGAAGTACGCGACTACGCCTACCCAGCCAGTCCTTCGTGTCTGCCAGATTGAGCGCACCACCATTCGTCAGGGCACAAGGCAGTTGTGATGCAGATGCCCCCAGCGGTAAACATTCAGGTGGTGCGCGAAGAGTGACGGTCAGCGCGGGTTGAGTGACGGGGTTCGACCGGCTCGACGCCGTTCTGTCCGTTGTGGT
>NZ_JBSWXD010000129.1:0-20216 GCF_056160425.1 Micromonospora sp. ABR4_055 | reverse complement strand
CCCCCCCCCCCTCCCCCCCCCCCCCCCCCCCCCCCCCCCCCCCCCCCCCCCCCCCCCCCCCCCCCCCCCCCGCGGCGCTGTCGGTGGCTGCGGTTACGCTCGTCGGACGGTGGCCCGCAGGCCACCGTCGTTGCCCTGCCGGTCGGTCCTGCCCGCCGGCGAGGTGGGGCACCGTTGGCCGGCACCGGGAGTTCGACGCGTTGACTGCACAACCTGAGACGCTGTACGGAGCAGACGACCTCACCCACCTGGAAGGGCTGGAGGCCGTCCGCAAGCGGCCCGGCATGTACATCGGCTCAACCGACAGCCGGGGTGTCGGCCATCTGCTCAACGAGATCCTCGACAACTCCACCGACGAGGGCGTCGCCGGTCACGCCAGCCGGGTCGAGGTGACCCTGCACGCCGACGGCTCGGTGCAGGTCGATGACGACGGCCGGGGCATCCCGACCGACGTGCACACCCGGTCCGGGCTGTCCGGGGTCGAGCTGGTGCTGACCCGGCTGCACGCCGGCGGCAAGTTCGGCGGCTCCGGTTACAAGGCGTCCGGCGGCCTGCACGGGGTCGGCGCGTCGGCGGTGAACGCGCTCTCGCTACGGTTCGACGTGCGGGTCAAGCGGGCCGGTCGGGTGTCGGAGATGTCGTTCCAGCGGGGCGTCCCGGGGGCCTTCGACGGCCCCGGCCCGGCCGCCGGTTTCACAGAGCAGTCGGGGCTGCGGGCGGTCGGCCGGATGAAGCGCGGTGAGGCTACCGGCACCTCCATCCGCTACTGGTACGACGCCCGCTACTTCGACGCCGGCGCCGCACTCGACGTGACGGCCGTGCGGACCCGACTGCGCAACACCGCCTTCCTGGTGCCCGGGGTCACCTACGTGCTGCGCGACGCCACCTCCGATGAACTGGTCGAGGAGGTGTACCACCATCCCCGTGGCCTGGTCGAGATGGTGGAGTTCCTCACCCCGAGCGGGGACCGACCGGTCAGCGGCACGCTGTTCATCACCGGCACCGGCACCTACAAGGAGAACGCCGCCGACGCCAACGGCGTGATGCAGTCCGACGTCGAGCGTCGGGCCGAGGTGGAGGTCGCCCTCGGCTGGGGCACCGGCTACGAGCGGACCGTCGAGTGCTTCACCAACACCATCCGCAACGTGCACGGCGGCACCCACCGGCGGGGTTTCGAGCGCGGGGTGACCCGGGCCGTCGTCGACGCGGTACGCAACAGCCGGGGCCTGCTCAAGCCCAAGGAGGATCCGCCGACCGTCGACGACGTGCTCGAAGGCATGACGGCCGTGGTGCACGTGCGGATCCCGGAGCCCCAGTTCACTTCGCAGACCAAGGACGAGCTTTCCACCGCCGGCATCACCCGGGTGGTGCAGACGGTGGTGGAGCGGCACATCAAGTCCTGGGTGGAGGACCGCCGGACCCGTACCGAGGCCCGGACCGTGCTGCAGAAGGTGGTCGACGCGGCCCGGGTCCGGCTCACCCAGAAGCAGCAGAAGGACGCCGCCCGGCGCAAGACCGCCCTGGAAGGGGCGTCCATGCCGCCGAAGCTGGTCGACTGCCGGTCGACCGGCCTGCAGCGCAGCGAGCTGTTCATCGTGGAGGGCGACAGTGCGCTCGGCTCGGCCCGGATGGCCCGGGTCGCCGAGTACCAGGCCCTGCTGCCGATCCGGGGCAAGATCCTCAACGTGCAGAAGGCCAACCTGGCCGACACGTTGCGCAACGCCGAGGTGGCGGCGATCGTCCAGGTCCTCGGCGCCGGCACCGGGCGCACCTTCGACCTGGCCGCCATGCGGTACGGCCGGGTGATCCTGATGGCCGACGCGGACGTCGACGGCTCGCACATCCGGACCCTGCTGATCACCCTGTTCGCCAAGTACCTACGTCCGGTGATCGAGGCCGGCCGGCTGTACGCGGCGATGCCCCCGCTCCACAAGATCACCACCAAGGGCCGGAACGCGGAGACCATCTTCACCTTCACCGAGGCCGAGATGGAGCAGACCGTACGGCGACTGGAACGGGCCGGGCGACAGGTCGTCACCCCGGTTCCCCGGTTCAAGGGCCTCGGCGAAATGGACGCAGACGAGCTGTGGGAGACGACCATGAATCCGGCGACCCGCTCGGTACGCCGGATCACCCTGGCCGACGTGGAGGTCGCCGACCGCACCCTGGAGTTGCTGATGGGGGAGAAGGTCGAGCCGCGCCGCAACTGGTTGATCGACTCGGCCGGCCGGGTCGACCAGGAGAGTATCGACGCCTGAGCATGACCCGCTCGATCGAGGAAGCGCTGGAAACGTAGAGATGGCACGCAGCAAGAGCAAGCAGTCCGGGGTCGACCTGTCCGCGTTCGACCAGGCCGGCGCCCGGATCATGGACAACCCGCTGGAGACCGAGATCCAGGACTCCTACCTGGAGTACGCCTACTCGGTCATCTACGCCCGGGCCCTGCCCGACGCCCGGGACGGGCTCAAACCGGTGCACCGACGCATTCTCTACTCGATGAGCGAGCAGGGTCACCGCCCGGACCGGGGCTACGTCAAGTCGGCTCGGGTGGTGGGCGACGTGATGGGCAAGTTCCATCCGCACGGCGACACCGCGATCTATGACGCGATGGTCCGGATGGCACAGCACTTCTCGCTCAACGTGCCGCTGGTCGACGGGCACGGCAACTTCGGCTCCCCCGACGACGGTCCGGCGGCCAGCCGCTACACCGAGGCGCGGATGTCCCGCCCGGCGATGCTGCTCGTCGGCGAGCTCGACGAGGAGACCGTCGACTTCAAGCCCAACTACGACGGCTCGCTGACCGAGCCGAAGGTGTTGCCGGCGGCCTTCCCGAATCTGCTGGTCAACGGGGCGTCCGGGATCGCCGTCGGGATGGCGACCAACATGATCCCGCACAATCTCGGTGAGGTCGTCGCGGCCACCCGCTGGCTGATCCGCCATCCCGACGCGAGTCTCGACAAGCTGATGGAGTTCGTCCCCGGCCCGGATCTGCCGACCGGTGGTCTGCTGCTCGGCCTCGACGAGGTGCGGCGTGCGTTCGCCACCGGGCGTGGGGTGGTGCGGATGCGCGCCAAGGTGCAGATCGGTCTGCTCGAGGGCAGCCGTGGGCGGCAGGCGATCACGGTGACCGAGCTGCCCTACGGGGTCGGCACCGAGCGGATCATCGAGAAGATCACCGAAGAGGTCAACAAGACCAAACGGCTGCAGGGCATCGCCGACGTCAAGGACCTGACCGACCGGGAGAACGGCACCCGCCTGGTCATCGAATGCAAGATCGGGGTGAACCCACAGGCGTTGCTCGCCGATCTCTACCGGCTGACCCCGATGGAGCAGTCGTTCGGCGTCAACAACCTGGTGCTGGTCGACGGGCAGCCACGTACGCTCGGGCTGAAGGAGCTGCTGGAAGCCTTCCTGGCCCACCGGTACGACGTCGTCACCCGACGCAGCCTCTACCGACGGAGCCGTCGCCAGGACCGACTGCATCTGGTCGACGGTCTGCTGATCGCGCTGCTTGACATCGACCGGGTGGTGCGGCTGATCCGCGGCAGCGACGATGCGCAGGCGGCGCGGGACGCGCTGATGGCCGAGTTCGGGCTGACCGCCGTGCAGGCCGGCTACATTCTGGACACCCCACTGCGTCGGCTGACCCGGTTTGACCGGATCGAGCTGGAGGCCGAGCAGGATCGGCTACGTGGCGAGATCGCTGAGCTGTCGCGGATCCTCGACGACCCCGCGGCGCTGCGCAAGCTGGTATCCGACGAGCTGGCCAAGGTGGCCAAGCAGTTCGCCACCCCCCGGCGGACCACCCTCGTCGACGGTGACCTCAAGGAGGTGCTGGCCGCCTCGGTCCCGGCCGGCCCGCTGGAGGTCGCCGACGACCCCTGCCAGGTGATCCTGTCCGCCACCGGGCTGGTCGCCCGCACCGTCGCCGAGAGCGAGGAGTCGGTCGAGGACGCCCGGCGCAACAGCCGGGCCAGGCACGACGCGGTACAGGCCGTGGTGCCGGCCACCGCCCGTGGCCAGGTGCTGCTGATCACCAGCACCGGCCGGGCGGTCCGTACCGATGTCCTGCCACTGCCGGTGCTGCCGCAACGGTCCGGAACGGTATCGCTGTCCGGCGGGATGCCGGTTGCCGAACTGCTGCCGTTGAGCGCGGGTGAGCAGGTCGTCGGCCTGGCTCCGGCCGCCCAACGGGATACGCCGGGACTCGCGCTCGGCACCCGCCACGGCGTGGTGAAGGTGTGCGCGCCGGACTGGCCGGTACGCGCCGACGAGTTCGAGGTGATCGGTCTGCGCGACGGCGACGAAGTCGTCGGGGCCAGTTGGCTGACCGACGGCACCGAGAGCCTGGTGTTCGTCACCACCGACGCGTCGCTGCTGCGGTTCGCCGCGAAGCTGGTCCGTCCGCAGGGGCTCAAGGGGGGCGGCATGGCCGGGATCAACCTCGCTGCCGACGCCCGGGTGCTGTTCTTCGCCGCCGTGCGGACCGACGACCCGGTACACGGCGAGCCGATGGTGGTCACCTCCACCGGGAACAACGTCAAGGTCACACCGTTCGCCGAGTATCCCGCGAAGGGTCGGGCCACCGGTGGGGTCCGGGTGCAGCGGTTCCTCAAGGGCGAGTCGGGGCTGGAGCTGGCCTGGGTGGGTTCCCGCCCGGTCGGTGCCACCCCGTCCGGGGAGTCGGTGGCGCTGCCGCAGCTCGATCCGCGCCGGGACAGTTCGGGCACCCCGGTGATGCTGGCCCCGCAGGTCGTCGGTCACCTGCTGGAACGCGGCTGACCACCGACCGCAGGTCCGGCGTTGGCGGCCGACCCCGCTCCGACCGGGACCCCGGCCGGGGGACCCGACCGGGACCGAGTCACCAGTCCAGTGGGGTGGCGGCCAGCCGGCGGTCGTACCAGGCGCGGATCGCGGCGACGGTGTCCGCCGGCAGTGGGCCGTCGGCGGCACCGGCGATGCTGCTGGTGAGCTGGGCGACCGACCTGGTTCCCGGGATCACTGTCGACACCGCGTCGTAGCTGAGCAGGAAGCGCAGCGCGCCGGCGAGCACCCCGACACCGGCCGGCAGCAGCGACCGGAACTCGTCGACCAGGCCGGCGCGCACCGCGACGTCCTCTCGCGACCAGCGGTCCCGTACCCCGGCGAAGACGCTGTCGGCGTGGTACCGGCCGGAGAGCCAGCCGGACTCCAGCGGCACCTTGACGATCGTGCCGGCACCCCGGTCGCGGGCCCGGCCCACCGCCGGCCACGGCTCCTGGTAGAGCGCTGACAGCCGGACTTCGAACGCGGTGGAGTCACTGGTGGACAGCACGAGGTCCAGATCGGCGCTCCAGTCCACCGAAGCGCCGTACGACCGGATGACGCCCTTGTCCCGCAGCCGGTGCAGCACCTCGTAGTGGTCGCTGCGGCTGCCGTCGAGGATCTCTGGTGGCGGGTTGTGTAGCACCACGATGTCGACGTGGTCGACGTTCATCCGGCGGGCGCTGCGCTCGACCGACGCCTCAATTTCGCTGGCCGACCAGTTTTCGGTGCCGTCGGGAAGATAGCCAAACTTGGTGCAGATCACTACCTCGTCCCGTCGCCGGCCGGCGAGGGCCCGGCCGATGTTGGGTTCGCTGCGGCCGTCCGCGTAGCCCGGCGCGGTGTCGATGAAGGAGACGCCGTGGTCGAGCGCGGTGTGCACGATGCGGACCGCCTCGGCCTCGTCCGGCCCGTCCGGCCAGTGCGACGATCGGCCCAGCTGCCAGGCGCCGAGACCGATAGCGCTGACCCGCATTCCGGTGGAACCAAATGGTCGTGTCTGCACAGGCGAACCCTTCACGTCGGAGCACCGTTGACTGTTCGACAGCGTATCGACATCGGTGCGTTCACGCGGCCCCGGCGCAGCTGTCCCGGCCGGCCCTATGACCGCCGCCCGGGTCCGGTCCGGCCCGGCCGTACCCGCCAGCCCAGCAGCCCGAGCCCACCGAGCGCCAGCAGCACGTACAGGTTGCTGTAGACCAGCCCCGGCCCGGAGAAGTGCAGGTCCCACCCGCCCGGACTGGCCAGCACCCAGCTCGTGCTGCCCACCAGGACCAGCCAGCCGGCGGCGGACGCGAGGATCGCCCACCGGCGGCCGGACCACCGTTGGTCACCGGCGAGGACCAGCAGCGCCGGCACCCACCAAACCCAGTGGTGGTGCCAGGAGACAGGGGAGACCAGCAGTCCGGTGGCCGCGCAGGCGAGCACCGCCAGCAGTTCGTCGCCGGCACGTGCGCAGCGGACCGCGACCGTCATCCCGGCCGCGCCGACTAGCACCGCGAGCACCAGCCACGGCAGACCGGGCCGTGGTTCGTCCAGCGCCCGGGTCACCGCACCGGACAACGACTGGTTCAGGATGGTCCGGGGATCCCCGGTGACCCGGTCGGTGTCCAGCAGCCCGCCGGTCCAGAACCAGGTCGAGTCGGTCGGCCGCCAGGCGAAGCCGACGCCGATCGTGGCGGCGAACGCGACGGTCGCGGTGGCGGCGGCCCGCAGCCGCCCGGTCAGCACCAGGTAGCCGATGAAGATCAGCGGCGTGAGTTTGATCCCGGCGGCGACACCCACCCCGAGCCCGTGCCACCGGCCGCCCCGGCCGGCGACCAGGTCGACCAGCACCAGCCAGGTCAGCAGCAGACCCACCTGGCCGACCTGCAGGTGACCGGTCACCGCGAAGATCGGCAACGCGCCGACCAGCGCACCAGCCGTCCACAGCGGCCCCAGCCGGGCGGGCGGCCCGATCCACCGCAGGGTCAGCCGGATGATCGCGACCAGCATCACCACACTTGCCGCCGTCCAGCCCGCGACAGCGACCGGCATCGCGACCACGGCCAGCGGCTGCATCAGCAGCGCGGCGAACGGCGGGTAGGTGAAGCCGAGCGCGATGCCGTCAGGGGTATGGTGGACCGCCTGGTACAACTGCCCGTCACCGCTGGCGGCCGCGACCGCACCCGCCCGGTACGCGGCCAGGTCACCCCAGAACAGGCCGGTGGTGTGGTGCAGCACGCCGGCGGCGACGCCCAGCACGGCGGCGAACGCCCCGCCGAGCAGCCAGCTGCGTACTGCCGGCCGTCGCCCGCCCACCGGCGCGGCCCTTACGCGGGCCACATCCGACGGTAGGGCATCCGACGGTAGGGCATCGCGGGCGGTCACGACCGGCCACTGCACGCCGGATCGGCGGCACCCAGCACCAGCACGCTGCCCACGCCGTCCGCCCCGCCGACAAGCTCATCGTGCACCGGCAGCCCGCAGCTACGGGCCCGGGACAGCAGCTCGCGGCCGGTGTCGGTGGTCCCGTCGTACACCCAGACCAGCACCCGGCCACCCGGTCTTAGCAGGTCGGCCGCGCGGTGCAGCAGACCGACCGCGTCGTCGACGCTGAAGTAGTAGAGCACCTCGCGGAACAGAACCACGTCATAGCGCTCATCGGTCCGGTACGTCAGCAGGTCCGCGTCCTCGAAGGAGGTGTCCGGCCGGCGCAGCGCGCGGGCCCGGCGGATCGCCGCCCGGCTGATGTCGACACCGTGGTAGTGCCGGTACCCGCCGGGCGGCAGCGCCAGATTGACGGTCGTACCGCAGCCCAGGTCCAGGATGCGTGGTCGCGACGTGACCCGTTGAGCGAGTTCCAGCGGGACGCGGTCACGCCCCTGGTCGAGATATCGCCACAACCCCAGCGCGTACTGCAGGTCCCACAACACGGCGTTCACCCGGGGGTACGGGCGGACCAGCACCGTCAGCGGCCAGTTGAGCGCCCGAGCGGCGATCCGGAACAACGGGTGGGCCATCACGCCTCCTCGGCGGCGGTAGGGCGGTCAGGGACCGGGACGAACCGCAGCCCGCGGTACAGCAGCCGGGGGATCACGGTGCCCAGCGCGGCGATGGTCTGCGACCGGTCACCGCCGCCGTCGTGGCAGAGCAGCACGTGACCGGAGCCGGCGCGCGACAGGGTACGGGTGATGTGCCCGACGCCGGGTTCCTTCCAGTCGCTGGAGTTGACCGTCCAGTCGACCGGGGTCAGCCCGGCGTCAACGGTGGCCGCCAGCACCCGCGTCGACCATCCGCCGCTGGGTGCCCGGAACAACCGGGCGGTGACTCCGGTAGCGTCGTGAATTCGTTGCTGGGCATGGTTGATCTCGCGGTGCAACCGGTCGGCGTCGAGCGCCGCGAACGGCATCGGGTGGCGCAGCGAATGGTTGCCGATCCGGTGGCCGGCGGCCACGATCCGTCGGGCCAGCTCCGGGTGTTCGGCTACCCGGTCGCCGATCAGAAAGAAGGTCGCCGGCACCCGGTGCCGGGCGAGGAGATCCAGCAGCGCGGGGGTCCAGCGGGGGTCCGGGCCGTCGTCGACGGTGAGCGCGACCGCGCCGGCTCCGACCCGGAACACCGGCCAGCTGCGCCGCGCCGACGGGGTCACCGGCCGTAGCCGGTGAAAGGTCCGTACGCCGAGGAAACCGGCCTCCAGCGCTTTCGCCCGCAGTGTCGGCAGCTGGTTCACCGGCTCGTCCCTGGGGCCAGTCGACGGGTCGGGCCGAAGTCCGAGTCCAGCAGGAACCGCACCCCGCCGACGGTGCCGCCGCAGACGATGGCCAGGTGGACCAGGAAGTGCAGGCAGAGGAACAGGGCGAGGAACGCGGTGCCCCGCTCCCGGCGAACGAAGCCGACCAGCCCGGGGTCGGCGACGACGAACCAGGCCAGGGCGAGCCCCGGCAGGACCAGCAGCACCGGGGTCAGCACGGCCAACGGCAGGGTGCCGAGCACTGCGGCGGCGGCCAGCACGCCGCCCGGCCGGTTGGCCCGCAGCCCGGCGGGGCCCCGTTCCCGTACCGCCACCGGCACCAGCATCTGCGAGCGGCCGAACTGCTTGCGCAGCATCGGCCAGAGCCGGCTGTCGTCGTCGTGTCGGCAGGTCACGTCGGCGGACAGCCAGATGCCGTGCCGGTCGGCCATCCGATCGCTCAACTCGACGTCCTCGGAGGCGCGGAGCCGTTCGTCGAAGAACCCGACGTCGTCGAAGACCGAACGGCGGACCGCGCACAGCGCGAAGATCGCGGTGCGTACCCGGCCGGTGTTGCGGATCCGCCAGTAGTGGGCGTGCAGCAGCCGGTACGCCTCGACCGGGCCGTCGTCGTACAACGGCTGGGTGAGGTACACGCCGTGGACACAGTCGATGTCCGGCTCGTCGGCCATGATCCGCAGCGCGGTGGCGATTGCGGTCGGTGTCGGTGCGCAGTCGGCGTCGACGAAGAAGACCACGTCGCCGGTGCTCGCCTTGATCCCGCGGTTGCGGGCGGCGGCCGGGCCGCTGTTGACCAGGGTCTGCAGCAGCCGTACCGGGAACCGCCGGGCGATCTCCCGGGTCCGGTCGGTGCTCGCGTCGTCGACGACGATCACCTCCACCGGAGGGTGTGTCTGCCCGTACACGGCGCCCAGACAGGCATGGAGGGTCCGTTCGCTGTTGTAGGCGGGAATGACGACCGATACGTGCGGGGGCACGGACACCACCTTGTCGAATGTCGGGACCGCCGGGAAGTGCGTCACCGTGACTGGCCGAGACGATAGTCGTAGTGACGGTCACGGTCAATCTTCTGGATACCGTGCTCCAGTGCCGATCCAGTCGTCTTACAGTCGTCATTCAGTACCCGTCGGCACAATTGCAGGGGCTCCCGGCGGTGCTCCGCGTTCCTCTGGAGTCGCCGCCAGTTCTGGAGAAAGGCTCGATAGGTGTCTGATCTGTTCACCGTCGATGATTGCGACGAGCTCTCCGTCAAACAGGTGCACGATCTGTACCGGCGGTACGTCAACCGGAGCCAGGTCGGTCTGATGACGTCCTTCGGTTTCGGTCGGGAGTTGGTCGACCGCGCCGAAGGCGCCTACCTGTACCTAGGGGACGGCCGTCGCATCCTCGACTTCACCGGCGGGGTCGGCGTACTCAACCATGGACACAACCATCCCCGCATCCTGGCGGCGCGCCGCCGGTTCGCCGAGCGGCAGCGGATGGAGGTGCACAAGACCTACTTCTCGCCGTACGTCGCCGCGCTGGCCCACAACCTGGCCGAGGTGCTGCCCGGTGACCTGAACATGTCCTTCTTGCCAAACTCGGGCGCCGAGGCGGTCGAGGGCGCGGTCAAGCTGGCCTACAAGGTCCATGGCGGGCGACGGAACACCATCCTGCGTGCCGACATCAGCTTCCACGGCAAGCTTCTCGGCTCCGGCAGCCTGACTGGCGGAGCGCAGAACCATTTCAAGTTTCCCGGCATTTCCGGTGTCGTGACATTCGGTTACGACGATCTCGAATCGGTACGCGCCGCGGTCGCAGCGCATCCCGACGACGTCTACGCGATCCTGATCGAGCCGTTCAGTGCCTCCACCATGCGCTGGTGCTCGGAGGAGTTCCTGCGTGGCCTTCGTGACCTGTGCACCGAGCACAAGATCGTGCTCATCTTCGACGAGATCTACACCGGCTGGGGAAAGACCGGCAGCCTGTTCTACTTCATGCGCTATCCCGGACTCCTGCCGGACGTGCTGACCACCTCGAAGTCGTTCGGCGGCGGCAAGTCGTCCATCTCGGCGTACGTCGCCCGGGAAGGAATTTTCCGCAAGGCGTACGACAACCCGATGGACGCGCTGATGCATTCGACCTCGACCACCTACTACGGGTTCGGTGAGGAATGCGCCACCGCGATCGAAGCGGTCAACATCGCCGTCGAGGACGACTACCCGGGCCAGGCCCGCCGAATCGAGCAACTGCTGGCACCCGGCCTGCGGCGGATCGCCAAGCAGCATCCGGACGCGGTCGCCGACGTCGCCGGATCGGGCGCGCTCTGGGGGGTGTTCATCGACGGCGGTCCGAAGGTGCTGGACCTGGCCGCGAAGCTGGCACCCGCCGGCCTGGCCCGGGATCCGCAGCTGCGGACCAAGGTGGTCACCTGCGCGGTGATCAACGCGCTCTACCGCGACCATGACATCTACTCCTACTACACCCTCAACGGCGCCAGCCCGCTCGTGGTCGGCCCGCCGCTGGTCGCCTCCGACGACGACGTCGAGTACTTCCTGGACAGTCTGGACAAGGTCCTCGACCAGGGCCTCAACCGGCTGCTGACCCGGTTCGTGGCGCAGAAGGTCGGCTCGCTGTGGTGATCGCCGTGACCGGTGCCGCCGGCATGCTCGGCTCGTCGGTGGTGGCAAGGCTGGTTGCTGACGGCGTCGAGGTGGTCGGACTCGACCTGCGGGAACCCGCACCGGGCACCGCCCCGCCCGACTACCGGCACCTGATCGGCGACGTGCGGGATTCGGCCGCGCTGAGGCAGGCGCTGACCGGAGCCGACGCGGTCGTGCACTGCGCCGCCGCGCTGCCCAGCTACCCGGCGGCGCAGATCCGCTCCATCGTGGTCGACGGCAGCCGGGCGGTGCTCGACGCGGTGCGTGCCGCACGGGTGCCCCGGCTGGTCTACATCTCCTCCACCGCGGTCTACGGGCTGCCCCGACAGGTGCCGACGCCGGAGGAGCACCCGTACGCGCCGGTCGACCCCTACAGCACCGCCAAGGCGGACGCCGAACGGCTGGCGGTCGGCTACCGTGGCGCCGACCTGGTGCTGCCGGTGCTGCGGCCGAAGACGTTCCTCGGCCCCGGCCGGATGGGGCTGTTCTCGATGCTGTTCCAGTGGGCCCAGGAGGGACGCAACTTCCCGGTGCTCGGCGACGGCCAGGTCCGGATCCAGATGCTGCACGTCGCCGACCTGGTCGAAGCGGTGGTCACCGTGCTGCGGGCACCGGCCGAGGTCGCCAACGACACGTACAACATCGGCGCCGCCGAGTTCGGCACGCTGCGCGAGGACTTTCAGGCGGTGCTGGACGCCGCCGGGCACGGCAAGCGGGTGGTCGCACTGCCGGCCCGGCCCGCCCTCGCCGCCCTCGGCCTGCTGGAACGCACCAAGTTGTCCCCGGTGTACGGCCGGCTGCTGCACAAGCTGATGGACGACTCCTACGTCGATATCGGTCGGGCCCGGCGGCGACTCGGGTTCAGCCCTCGGTACAGCAACCGGGACGCGGTGCTGGAGACGTTCCGGTGGTGGCAGGGGCAGCGGACGAGCGGTACGCCGGCCGGTGCCAGCGGCCGTACCAGCCGCGACCCGTGGCGGCAGGGCGTGCTCGCCGCCGCCAAGGTCTTCTTCTAGCCAGGAGGTGCCGATGCCCGCTGTCGAGGTCGCGGCCGAGCCGACATCGGTGTCCGCGACACCGGTGGCACCGCCGGATGCCCGCCCGTCCCGGACCGGACGGTCCGGGTGGACGGCGCGCGGCGTGGCCGCCCGGATGGTGCGGACCACCGTCGACCTTGCCGCGCTGACCCGGCCGCAGCAGTGGCCGAAGAACCTGCTCGCCGTTCCGATCGCGCTGCTGGACGCCCCGGTCTGGACCGCCGCCACGCTCGGCCGGGTCGGCTGGGCGGTGCTGCTGTTCACCCTGGCGTCGTCGCTGGTGTACGTGGTCAACGACGTCGCCGACCGGCGATTGGACGCCGGTCACCCGTCGAAGCGGTCCCGACCGGTGGCCAGCGGCAGGATCCCGCCAGCCACCGCCTGGCTGTTCGGTGCCGCGCTCGCCGCCGCACTGGCGGCCGGCGTCGTCGCCGGACCTGCCCTGGCCTGGTGGCCGGTCGCCGGCTACCTCGTGCTCAACCTGGCGTACAGCCGGTGGCTCAAACACGTCCCGCTGGTCGACATCTGCGTGGTCGCCGCCGGCTTCGTGCTACGGGTGCTGCTCGGCTACGCGGCGACCGCCGGCCCGGTCTCGGCCTGGCTGCTGACCACCGTCTTCGCCACCTGTCTGCTGCTGATCCTTGGCAAACGCCGGCAGGAGCTCGCCGTCGACGGTGCCGCGCACCGCCCGGCGCTGCGCGGCTACAACCTCAACCTCGCCGACCAACTGCTCACCGTGAACGCCACCGTCGCGGTCATCGGCTTCCTGCTCTACCTGCACTCGGACGCGCCGGTCGGTGTGTACCGCAACGCCCTGCTGCTGAGCGCCGTACCGCTCGTGCTGTTCGGGATCTCCCGCTACCTGCAGGCGGTGCTGGTCCGTCGGGGCGGCGGCGACCCGGTCCGGACCGTACTGCGGGACCGCCTGATCGTCGTCGCCGCCGCGCTGCTCGCCGCCAGCGTCGGTATCGCCCTGCTCGCCGCCCAGTACCCGTCGTCCTAGCGAATCCTTTCCGAAAGTGGTCTCTTCCTATGCCTGACCCGCTCGTGTCGGTCATCGTGCCGAACTACAACTACGCCCGGGCGCTGGGGCTGTGTCTGTCCGCGCTGCGCGCCCAGACGTACCCCCACCTGGAGATCATCGTCGTCGACGACCGCAGCACCGACGACTCGGTGGTGGTGGCCGAGTCGTACGGCGTTCGGGTCGTGCAGACCCCGGTCAACGGCGGTCCCTCGGTGGCCCGCAACCTCGGCGCGGCCAACGCCAACGGGGAGATCCTGTTCTTCGTCGACTCGGACGTGGCCGCCAAACCCGACGCGGTGGCCAACGCGGTGGCGCTGCTCACCGAACGGCCGGAGATCGGTGCGGTGTGCGGCAACTACGACCCGGTGCCGCTGATCCGCGACAGCCTGGTCGAGGAGTACCGCTGCATGCAGCAGTCCTACTGGCTGATCGCCGACGAGGGGCGCATCCACACCATGTACACCGCGCTGCTGGCGATGCGTGCCGAGGTGTTCACCGAGATCGGGCCGTTCAACCCGCGCCTGCGCGAGACCGAGAACGCTGACTACGGGTTCCGACTGGCCAGCCGGTACGAGATCTGGCTGACTCCGGCGGTGCGCGGCGTGCACGACCACGACCACGAACTGCGGGTGATGATCCGTAAGGTCTTCACCCGCACGATGTTGCACATCCCGATGTACGCCCAAAATCCCACCTTCCCCGGCGGGCTGCGCAGCGGCCCCCGGGCGTGGAGCAGCGTCGCCGCACTGCTCACCGTGCTGACCGCCGTCCTGCCGCTGCTGCTCGGTCCCTGGTGGAGCCTGCTACCGGTGGCCGCGTTGGCTGGCTTCGTTGCCTGCGACTGGCCGATGTACCGGTTCGTCGCGGCCCGCCGCAACCCGCTGTTCGTCGGCTACTTCGTCGCCATGCACTTCCTGATGAACGTGGTGATGGGCGTCGCCGCGGCCGTCGGCTTCGCCAGCTACCTCACGTCGCGGGCGTTCCGGCGGCTCTACGACAAGCCGGCCGAGGCGGTGTGACATGTCGACTCCACTGGTCTCGGTGATCGTGCCGAGTTACAACTACGCCGACTCGCTGGCGGTGTGCCTGCAGGCGATCGCCGACCAGAGCTACCCGGCGATCGAGGTGCTGGTTGTCGACGACCGCAGCACCGACGATTCGGTGGCGGTCGCCGAGGCGCAGGGCGTACGGGTGATCGCGTTGGCCGACAACGGCGGCTGCGGCCGGGCCCGCAACATCGGCGTCGCCAGCACCAGCGGCGAGATCCTGTTCTTCGTCGACGCCGACGTGGCGATGGCCCCCGACGCGGTTGCCGAGGCGGTCGCCATTCTGCAGGCTCAGCCGGAGGTCGGCGCGGTCTGCGGCATCGAGGACCCGGAGCCGCTGCTGCACGACACCGCTGTCGCCCGCTACCGAGGGCTGCAGTACCACCACTGGTCGGCCAGCGGCGAGGGCAACGTCACCTTCCTGTTCCCGGCGATGTGCGCCATCCGACGCCGCGTCTACCAGGAGGTGGGGCCGTTCAACCCGGCGCTGAAGCAGACCGAGGAGGTCGACTACGGTTACCGGCTGTCCCGCCGTCACCAGCTCCGGTTGACCTCCCGGGTCCGCGGCCGGCACGATCACGACCACCAGCTGGTGCCGTTGCTGCGCAAGCTCTTTCACCGGGCCCGGCTGCGAATCCCGCTGTACGCCCGGGCCCGCCGGTTCGCCACCGGATTCGAGACGGCGTCGCGAGCCTGGGGCAGCCTGGCGGCGGCCGCCGCAGTGCCGGCGGTGGCGCTGCCGGCGCTGCTCGGTCCGCTGTGGTCGGTGGTGCCCCTCGGGTTGTTCATCGCTTCGGTCGCCGCCGACCGGCCGATGTACGCTCTGGCGCACCGGCTGCGCGGAGTCCCGTTCCTGATCTTCTTCGTCGCAGTGCACTTTGTGGTCAATGTGACTATCACGGCGGGAGTGGCGGTCGGTACGCTGCAGTGGCTGGTGTCCCGGCCGTTCCGACAGCTCTACGACAGCACCTTCCCCGCGGAGGCCACCGTATGACCGCTCAGGCCGCTGCCGCCGGTGACGTCGCACCGGCCGAGGCCGGCCCGGTCGACATGACGCCGGGCACCGGCGACGGTCCGGCCGAGGCGACGCCCACCGGCGGCGGCTCAGCAGGGCTGGGACCGTGGGGACGGTGGTGGCGCCGCTGGCTCGGCCGGGTGTTCCTGACCGGCTCGGCGGCCTGGCTGGCGTACGTGCTGGCCCACCGGCTGCTCAGCGGGCGCGTCTGGTGGTGGGTACTCGCCGAGCTGATGCCGCCGGTGATGTTCGTCGCCGTACCGCTGCTGTTCGTCGCGGCGGCGGCCGGCTGTCGGCGGACCCGGCGCCCGGCGGCGCTGATGTGCGCCGTGTCGCTGCTGGCCGGCGCCGGACTGGCCGGAATCAACCTGCCCGGTCCGCTGCGGTCGACGCCGCAGGTGCCGCCGGACGCGTTACGGGTGCTCTCCTGGAACACCGGGTACTGGCACACCACCGACCGGGCCGACGACTTCTACCGAATGTTGCGCGACCAGCGGGCCGACGTATACCTGCTGCAGGAGTACATCGCCGAGGTCGACGGCGTGATCGTGCCGGTCGACGACCTCGACCGGCTGCGCCGGGAGATGCCGGGCTTCCAGGTGGCGGTCATCGGTGAGCTCGTCACCCTGTCCCGGTACCCGATCGTCGCCCAGACGCCGCTGGAGGCCGACGGACTTCCCCCGGCCCCGGATGCTTTCACCGACTTCTGGCGCTACCAGGTGCTCCGCACCGACGTGCGGGTCGGTGACCGGGTGCTGTCCACCTACAACGCGCACCTGCCGGTGCCGTTGTGGGCCGGCGGCCCCAGCCTGTTCAGCGAGGAGTTCCACCGGACGGTCCGGGAACAGCACCAGCGTCGGATACCGCAGTTCCGGGCGCTGGCCGCGGACGTGGCGGGCAACGACAACCCGGTGGTGCTGGCCGGGGACCTGAACACCAGCCCCGCTATGGGTGACCTGCGCCGCCTGCCGACCGGCTTGCGCGACGCCGAGTCGGCCAGCCGGTCCGTCTACCTCGCGTCGTGGCCCACCGAACAGGTGTCGTCCTGGAGACTGGACTGGGCGCTGGTCTCCGCCGGAGTCACCGTGCACCGGTACGAGTTCGGCGACGCCCGGGGCATGTCCGACCACCGGCCGCAGACGCTGTGGGTGTCATGGTGACCGGGTACCCGACAGTGTCGGTGGTGATCCCGACATACAACAAGGCAAAGACCCTGGCCGACTGTGTCCGCGCCGTGTACCGCCAGACCTGCCAGCCGGTCGAGGTGATCGTGGTCGACGACGCCAGCACCGACGGATCCCGGGAGATCGCCGCCGGGCTGCCCTGCCGGTTGATCTGCCTGCCCACCAACCAGGGGGTGTCCGCCGCACGCAACGCCGGTGCGGCGGCGGCCGTCGGTGAAGTGCTGTTCTTCGTCGACTCCGACATCGCGCTTGCGCCGGACGCGGTCGGCAACGCCCTGAGGGTGCTCCGGGAGCATCCCGGGTGCGCGGTCGTGCAGGGCATCTACGACGCGGAGCCGCTGGCCGCCGACGGCCCGGTGGAGATCTACAAGACCCTGTTCGAACACTACTGGCGGCGGCAGCGTGACGGCGTCGCGGATGCCACGTTGTTCGCGTTGACCGCGATTCGGCGGCAGGCGTTCGACGACGTGGGCGGCTTCGACGAGCGGCTGCGGGACGCGGAGGACATCGAGTTCGGCACCCGACTGCCCGCCCGGTACGAGATCCGGATGAGCGCCGACGTGGTGGGCCGGCACGATGACGTCGACCGGCTGCTGCCGTTCCTGGCCGAACACGTCCGCCGAGCGGTCGGCTACGGGGCGTTGCTGGTCGGCGTGCTCGCTGCTGACGACCGACATCGGGTGCACCGCGCCGGTGGGCACCGGCCCGACACCACGCGTCCCGCTTCAGGCGTCGACGTCGCTGCAGTGACCGCGATGCTGTGCTGCGCGGCGACGGCCGTGACCCTGCCGCTGGCCGTCGTCGCCGGCTGGCTGTTGGCGGTGCCGGCGGCCACCTTCACCGTCTTCGTCCTGGTGGACGGGGCTCTGTTCCGCTTCGTCCGGCGCCGGAAGGGAAACCGGTTCCTGGTGTTCTTCGTCGCGATGCACTTCCTGATGCACACCACCCAACTGGCGGGGATGACCGTCGGATTCGCCGCCGGGCTGGTGCGCTCGACCCGTCGCCGACCGGGCCGGTCGGCCCCGGCACCGGAGACGGGCCGGTGACCGCCCGTGTCGACGAGGCCGGCGCTACGGTGCCGGGCCGTCCGCAGAGCGCCGTGACGTCGTCCGGCCGGTGGGGTCGTTGGTTGCGGGTGTTGAACCGGGTGCTCGTCGTCGTGTTCATCGCCCTGCTGGTGGTCGGACTGGTCACTGTGCTGCGGACCCAGGACTGGGCACCGGTTCGTGAGCTGGCCGGGTCCCTCGACCCGGTCGCCGTCTACCTCACCGTCGGCGGTGCCTTCGCGGTCAACTGCGTCGGACTGGTCTTCGGGGTGCTGTCCTGGCGGGCGCTCTTCGTCGACCTGGGCGCCCGGGTCGACACCTGGACCGCGGCCCGGATCTTCTTCGTCGGCTTCCTCGTCAAGTTCGTGCCCGGGCGCTTCGTCGCGTTGCCGGTGCTGGTCCGGATGGGCAAGGCGGTCGACGTCGGTCCGGTCCGCCTGGCCTCGGTGTTCGTACTCAGCTGGAGCATCGTCGCGCTCACCGGGCTCACCGTGGGAATTGCCGCCGGCCCCTCCGTCGCCGGCGGCGGGATGTGGTGGATAGCCGCCGCCGCGCTGCCGGTTGCCGTCCTGCTGATCCGGCCCGACCTGCTCGATCGCGGTATCCGGCTGGCCGCCCGGGTGCTGCGCCGGCCCGAGCCGCAGGTCCGGGCCTCAGCCGGTGGGGTGCGTCGGTCCATCCTGGCGCAGTCGCTGTCGTGGATCATCTCTGGCCATCACCTGTGGCTGCTGGCGGTCGTCGCCGGGGCACCGGCCGGCCGGTCGTACCTGATCTGCGTCGCGGGGTTCGCGCTGGCCACCGTCACCGGATTGCTGGTGATGGTGGCGCCGGACGGCATCGGCGTGCGCGAAGCGGTGCTCGCGTTGGCCCTCGCGTCGGTGATGCCGTTGCCGCTGGCCGGAACCGTGGTATTGGCCAGTCGGTTGGTCTGCGTGCTCAGCGACGTCGCGGTCGGAGCCGGCGGGCTGCTGCTCGCCCAGTACCTGCACCGGCGACGGAGGGCGGGCGCCGTGCTCAGCGACCCGGTGCCGGTGCGCTGAACGCGACCTGGGCGCCTGAGGCGCTACCGGGCTCGGCGTCGGCCCGCTCACGGTCCGCGGCGCTCAGCCGGGCCCGAATCTGCTCGGCCTCGGGAGCGCCGATCGCGCTGAAGTGGGCCAGCGCGTGGCACCAGTGGTCCCATACCTCGTCGGGGGTGGTGCGACCGTGGTCGGCGTCGGCCAACCGCTGCCCGGCACGGGCCAGTCCGGCGTGCGCCCGGGCCTGCTGCGCCCGGTCGCCGATCTGCGCGGAGAGCGACAGCGCCTGCTGGTAGTGGTCGCGGGCCGCGGTGGCGTGGCCGACCTCCATCAGCGCGTTCGCGAGTCCGACCAGCGCGGACGCCGCACCCATCGGCTGACTGGTGTCCCGGTAGATCTCCAGGGCCTGCCCGTGGTGGTCGGCGGCGGCCCGGAAGCTGCCCAGTCGGGCGTGCAGCTGGCCCAGCGAGTCCAGCGCGAACGCCATCCCCACCCGGTGCCCGATCCGTCGGCACAGGGCGATCGCGTCGGACAGGTGCTCGGCCGCCTCGGCGTAACGGCCCTGTAAAACGGCGATCCAGCCGAGGTTGCCCAGCGCCATCGCCTCACCGTGCGCCTCACCAGCTCCCCGGAGCAGGCCGAGCGCCTCCCTCAGATGGGCGGTGGCCTGGTCGTACTGGCCCTGCTGGCCATGGAAGACGCCGAGGTTACCCAGCGCGCGGGCCTTCCCCGCGCGTTCGCCGGTTTGCCGGTAGAGCACCAGCGCCCGCTGCAGGTGGTCGGCGACCAACTGCCGGTGCCCCTGCATCCCGTACAACACGGCGATGTTCGTCATCATGTGCGCCTGCGAGTCCCGGTCACCGATGATCTCGGCCGCGAGTAGACCGTGGTGGTGCACGGTGACCGCTTCCGGGTAGTGGCCGGCGCCCTCCAGGTAGCGGAAGATGGTGAGCACGAGCCGCCGGGCATGTTCCGGCCAGCCGTTCCCGGCGGTGTGCACGACGGCGCCGACCAGGTTGGCCCGTTCCTGCTCCAGCCAGGCCCGGGCCGCAGCGGCGTCGAGCAGCGGCCGCGCGGCGACGCTCGGGCCGGTCACCGCCGGCCGCCGGTGGCGCTCGGCGGGGAAGAGCAGGTCCATGGCAGCTGCGGCGGTGTGCAGGTAGTGGTCGAACAGGATGGTCATCGCCCGGTGCCGGTCGACCGGTGAATCCTGCTGGCCGGCGAGGTCCACGGCGTACGCCCGGAGCAGGTCGTGCATCCCGTAGCGGTGGCCGGGCCCACGTTCGATCAGGTGGGCGCGGGCGAGCAGCTCGAGCAACCGCCGGGCGTCGGGCACCGAGGTGGCGGTGATCGCAGCGGCGGCGTGCGGCTCCAGAGCAGGCCCGGGATGTAGCCCCAGCAGCCGGAACGCGCGGGCGGCGTCGGCCGGCAGGTGCAGGTAGGACCAGGAGAACACCGCGCGTACGCCGGTGCGTCGGTCGCCACCGGCATCGAGCAGATCGAGGCGCCGGTGCTGATCGGCGAGTTCACGGACCAGCTCGACCAGAGGCGCGGTGGGGGGGGGGGGGGGGCGGGTCGCTTGCCCACCCCCCAGAACGGCGGGAAAGGGAAAAAGGGGCTGAATGGAAACACAAGGGAGTCTTTTTTCCACTTTTCCTGGCACACAA
>NZ_JBSWXD010000128.1:0-20534 GCF_056160425.1 Micromonospora sp. ABR4_055 | reverse complement strand
CGGAGTTGCGGTGGTTGACGGTGAACGCGATGAAGAGTGCGTTCATCCCGTTCGACGAGCGGCTGGCGGTCATCGACGACGTCATCAAGCCCGCGTACCGGTCCCTCGTCGAGGTCGAGGTGGCCGACCGTGTCGGTTGACGCCCAACCCCGCAGATGCGGCGGTGCGACCGCCGGCCGGTGGGGTGCCATCCCGCACCGCAGGCTGCTCGACGCGGTCGCCGCAGCGGTCCCGGCCGACCGGCTGCCCAGAGTGGAGACCGCCACCGTGACCCATCTGCTGCGGCCGGTGCCCTGGCAGCGGCGCTCCGGCCTGGTCAGTCTGGTCAGCACCGCCTACCCGGCGCTCGCCCACCGGATCGCCACCGTGGTCGACGGCGAGTTCCCCTGGGTGCGGATCGCCACCACCGCCCGGATGAGCGGACGCGACGACCGGGACCGGTTCGACGTACTCGTCCCCAGCGGCCGGGCCGACGAGGTGCTCAGCTGGCTCGCGCGGCTGTGGCAGACGGCGGCTGAGCAGGTCGGCCCGCACGCCCGGCCGGATCTGCGTACGCCGGCCGCCCGGACGATGTGGCGGGCGGCGCTGCTGGTCGCCAACGGCTCCCGCCGCCGCAGCCAGGTCCGGGTGCGGGTGCCGGATCCGGCTGCGTTGACCGCGCTGGCCCAGGCGGGTGACGCGCTCGGCCTGGCCGTGCACCAGCATGTGCGGCGGGGCAACTCCTACTTCGTCACGGTGGACGATCCGGCCCAGTCGGTCCAGTTGCTCCGGATCGTCGGCGCCGGGCCGCACGCCGAGGCATGGGTACGCGACACCGCTGCCTGACCGGTTGACCACGCGGACCGGTCCGCAGAGCCTCCGGACCGCGTTGCTCACTCATGGCAGTCATGTAGTCACCCCGAGTCGCTATGATCCCGGCAAAGCGCAGGGCGGGAGGCCGAATGCAACCGGTAGATCCGTACCAGCTCGTCGAGATGCTGGGATCATGTCCGGCGGGCAGCGTCTGGTCGGCTGTGGAACCCCACGGCGAGCAGATCACCGTGGCGATACTCGACGCCGACGCGGCCGCCGACGAACGGTGGCGGGAAGCCTTCTCCTCGGCCGCCGAGGCGCTGGCCGACCCGACGGCGGGAGCGCCGACCTTCCGCTACGCGAACTTCACCGCCCGGATCCCCTGGGTCACCTGCGGTGCCGGGCCCGGTGAAGGGGCAGAGCGGGTCTTCCTCACCCTCGGCCAGGACTATCGACCGGCTTACCCTCCGGTGCCCCGGTTCGCCGTGTCCGGACCACCGCGCCGACGCGTTCCGCGCCCGCTGCTGGCCGGGGCGGCGGTCGTGGCGGTCCTGCTCGCCGGCGCCGCCGCCGTCATCCGGTGGCCGGACCGTTCCGACGACTCCCCACCGGTGGCCGGGCCGAGCGCAACGCCGAGCCGGGCGGGCGCCACCCCGCCGCCGGCCACCCCGGACCAGCCCGGGCTGGAGCCACCGGCGCCGAGCTCCTGGCGGACCGACTGGCCCCGGTTCACCCCGGAGGACACGGTCCGCACCTACACCGACCTGGCCGACGTTGGTCTGGTCCTCAAGGTGCCGTGGAGCTGGGACTGCTCTCCCGTCCCGGACGACCGGGACCCACAGACCCGCCGGCTGCGGTGCGGCGGCACGTTCGGCGATCAGCAGCAGGACGAGGTCGGTGGCGAGGTCGTGGTCCGACCCTGTCCACAGCGGTGCACCCCGCATCGGCAGGCGACAATGCGTCAGGCCGAGGAGGCATGGAGTCAGCGATGGCTGCAGGCAGGCATCGCGACCGCGTACGCCGAGATCAGCACCCTGCAGATCGACGGTGAGCGGCGGCACGGGCTGGTGATGGTCGCCTACTGGCGCGGTGGGCAGGACGGGTCGATCGACCGGCAGTTGGTGCTACGGATGACCGGCCCGGCCGACGGGGCCAGCCCGCTGCGCATGATCGCGAACTATCTCCGCACTTCACTGCTGCTGTAGTCGGCTGACGGCGGTGCCGTCAACCACACTCGGCTTCGATCCAGTCGGCGAGTTTCGCGGCGAACTCAGCCGCCGCGAACGACTTGGCATGTGCCTCGATACCGGCGGTGTCGAGCTGGTCGAGCCGACGCAGCAGTGGGACGTAGTCGTCGGCCCGGGTCGAGTCGACGAGGTGTCCGGTAGCACCGTCGACGACGGTCTCCAGCAGCCCGCCACGACGCAGCCCGAGGACCGGCGTACCGCAGGCCTGGGCCTCGACCGGGATGATGCCGAAGTCCTCGTGTACCGGGAAGAGCAGCGCCCGGGCGCCCCGGTAGAGCTGCCGCAGCCGGGCCCGGTCCGGACGTACCTCGAAGGTCACTTCGGCGCCGACCAGATCGGCGTGCCGGCGCAGATAGGCCTCCTGAGGCCCGGAGCCGGCAATGACCACCGGCATCCGGGCGGCCGCGGCGATCGAGATGATCAGATCGAAGTTCTTGTACGGGATCCAGCGCCCCACCCCGAGCAGGTAGTCGCGTTGCGCGACGGGGTCGTCCGGCTGTGCCGTGGCGAAGTAGTCGACGTCGACCGGCGGATGGATGACCACCGCGTCGCGGTGCCAGAACCGCCGGATCCTGTCCCGCACCTCACGGGAGTTCGCGGCGTAGCTGGCCACGTGCCGGCTCAGCCGCACGTCCACGGTCTGCAGGACGCGCCGGGGCAGGGCGAGCAACCGGCCGGAGCCGCGGCCGTCGTGGTCGGGACTCCACACGTAGCGGGCCGGCGAATGGACGTAGCTCAGATGCCGGGTCCGCCCCGGCACACCGAGCCGTACGGTGTGCGCGAAGGCGTGGCTGGACGACAGAACCACGTCGAAGTGCTCCCGGCTGAGGGTCCGCCACACCAGCGGCATCAGCGGCAGGGCGAGGGTCTTGCTGCGGCGCAGCGGTGTCCGGGCCAGCCAGGATTCCCGCAGGCCCTGGTCGGTCACCCCGGGGTCGGACCACAACACGAACCGTTGGGCGTGCGGGACGAGGTCGGCGATCCGCCGGAACACCTGCTCCGACCCGCCGGTTTCGCCGAACCACTCATGGACGAGGGCGACCGAACGGCCGGCAAGTGGTGTCGTCAACTCGGCGAGCTCCCCTCGTGGGCGTCGGTGCGCCGGTCGGCTGGATCAGCGCCCGCGACCACGGAGCACCTCGGCGACGGTACGCAGCACCACCTTGATGTCCAGCCACAGTGACCAGTGCTCGATGTAGAAGTTGTCGAACCGGGCCCGGTCGGAGATCGGTGTGTCTCCCCGCAGGCCACTGACCTGGGCCAGCCCGGTGAGGCCCACCGGGACCCGGTGACGCATCGCGTAGCCGGGCAGCTCGGCGGAGAACTTCGCCACGAAGTACGGACGTTCCGGCCGGGGACCGACCACGGTCATGTCGCCGCGCAGAATGTTCCACAGCTGTGGCAGCTCGTCGAGCGACGTACGTCGCATGAACCGTCCGATCAGGCTGACCCGGCGGTCGTCGGCGATCGACCAGGTGGTCCGGGCCTCCTGGTCGGTTCCGGGGCGCAGCGACCGGTACTTGATCACGTTGAAGGTCCGGCCGTGCTGGCCGATGCGCTCCTGCCGGAAGAAGATCCCCCGGCCGCCGTCGATGAAGGTCGCCACTGCGCACAGGGCGAGCACCGGGCTGAGCAGGACCAGCGCCACCGAGGCGAGTGCCACGTCGGAGGCCCGTTTGACCATCCAGCGCGGACCGGACAGCGCGATGTGCCGTACGTGGACCAGCGGGATCGCGCCGATGTGGTCGGGTTGCCGACCGTACGATCCCGACCCCCACAGTCTGGCCACCGCCCAGAGGTCCTGGCTGGCGCACTCGGGTCGGCGCAGCAGATCCATCAGCCCGGCTTCGGGGCAGTCCGGATCGGCGATGATGAGCACCTCGGACTCGACCATGTCGATCAGCCGGCCGAGGTCGTCGAAGGTCCCGACCAGCGGCAACGACGCGCCGTCGGTCTGCCGGGTGACCGAGTCCACGCAGCCGGCGAACCGCAGGCCGTAGCTGGGGTAGCGGCGCATCAGCCGGGCCAGCTCGGCCGCGACCGGACCGCTGCCCAGGATCAGGGCGTTGTGTTCGACCCAGCGGCGACGGCGGGCGAACACCACCACCGCCCGGGTGACCGAGCGTCCGATGATCAGCAGCACGGCCGACACGGCGATCCCCCGCATCAGGTCGGCCACGTACTCCACCGAGTCGTGCCGCAACCCGGCGATTATCGCGACGGTGCCGGACGCGGTGAGCAGGCGTCCGCACAGTGTCGGCAGTTCGTCGAGGAAGCTGACATGGCGTCTGGCCCGGTAGAGCCCGCTGAACGCGAAGACTGCGATGGTCAACGCCGCCATGAACAGGGTGCCACGCCAGTAACGGTCGGAGATCAGCAGCGGAGCGAGCAACGCGGCGAGGTCCACCGGCGCGGCGATCATCCAGGCCCGTAGCGGCCGAGTGCGGCTCGATGCCCGCGAACCAGCGTACGGCAGGACCGCGGTGGCGCCAGCCGACGGGTCCGGCCCCTCGTCCGGCCGTGGCCGGGGCACCAGCGGCAGCAACGGGGCTTCCACGACTTGGCCATGCCTTCCCGGTTCGATGGCTCGGGGCTGGTGGTCGGTACCGGAGGTCACTGCGCCGCGGCGAGAATCTCGTCGACCGCGTCGCGACGGACCGCGTCGTAGAAGGAGTCGGCCGCCTCGGTGTCGGCGAACACCACGCTCTCGTCACCGACCCGCCCGGTGCCCTCGGTCGGGCTGGTGACAAAGGTGAGGTCGTCGCCGCGCAGGTGTCGCAGATCCATGCCGAAGTCGATCAGGGACAACGTCTCGTCGACCGCCACCGCGTCGGCGGTGGCCCGGACGAACGAGTTCAGCGTGGCCGGGCTGGACAGCACCCCACCGGATGCCGCCTTCTCCAGGATGGCCTTGATGACCTGCTGCTGGTGGCGGATCCGGGCGAAGTCACCATCGGCGAAGGCGTACCGCTCGCGGGCGTAGTCGAGGGCCGCCGCGCCGTCCATCGTCTGAGGGCCGGCGGCGAACGACCGTCGGTTGTCAGGGTTGAGGGAATGGTTGGAGGTGAACGCCTCCTCGACGTCGATCTCGACCCCGCCGAGCGCGTCGACGATCTCCCGGAATCCGGCGAAGTCCACCAGGGCGACGTTGTCCACCCGCACTCCGGTGAACTCCTCGACGGTCTGCACCATTAGTGGAATACCACCCCAGGCGTACGCGGCGTTGATCTTCGCTTCCCGTCCACCGCGTGTTCCTTCCTGGTTTTCCGGCACGAAGACCCAGGTGTCCCGGGGAATGGAGATCAACTGGGCACTCTGCCGGTCCGCCGCGATGTGCGCCAGGATGATCGTGTCGCTGCGGGAGCCCGACGTGCTCTGCGGGTCCCGGGTATCGCTGCCGAGGATGAGAATGTTCGTGGCGGTGGTCACCTTTTCCGGCCGGAACTCCTCCGGCACGTCCACGAACGCCTCCACCCGCTCGATCCCGGACTCGATCGACCGCAGGTAGAGCCCACCGGCGAGCAGCCCACCGCCACCGAGTAGCGCCAGGACCACGAGCACCGTCAGAACGACCCGCAACCCGCGGCGACGGCGACGCGGTGGCGCGGCGGCGGAGTCCACTACCGATCCGGGATCCTGCGTCCCCGGCCGCACCCCGTCGGCCACCCCGCCCAGTTCCTGGGCGGCCGTCGGGTCCGCGAGCTGTTCTCGACGTGACATGTCAGTGATAGTACTGGCGGAGATTTCCGGATGATGTCCGCCCGGGACAGTCGAAGATCCACCTTAATCATCCACGCCGGTCTTATCCGCATTCACCTTCCTACCGGGCGCGGCCCGGGACAGCGGATCATCGTTCCTAACTGGCCGGCGGACCTGACAGATTCCCGTCAGACCGCCGGGCATTCTGCCCTAATCGTCCGGTCCGCAGAATCGGCGGGTGGCAGCCTGACCGACACTGGATGGACCGTCCGCTCAACTGCAGGATCGGAGTGCCGAGATGACCATGGAGGCCGGTGCTGACCGGGCACGTGACCGGCTCGTCTCCCGGGGCGTGGCCGAGTTGCTGACCCTCGTCGGCCGGCTGCTGCGCCGGCCCCGGCGCGGCGAGCACGACCTGCCGGTCGTCGTGGCCGTTGGCGCCGCCGGGTCCGAGGTGCACGCCGGGGTGCTGCGCCGGCTGCGCCGGCCGGCCCGCCGTCGAGTGCCGCACGTCGACGTCGACGCCGCCGAATTCCCCGACGCAGCCGGGATCCGCCCGATACTCGACGCGATGCACCACCAGCTCGCTCTCGACGCGTTCGGCGGTGAGCCGTTCACCTTCCGCCACTATCCGCTGGCCCGTTGGCTGATGGACCAGCGGCTGGCCGACGTCGAGGTCTCCGAACGCCGGGCCCGGCTCACCCAGATGCTGCGCGACTGGCGCCGCCGGCCCGCCACCGAGAACCTGAGCGGCGCCTCGGACGCCGAGACCATGTTCGCCACCGCGTACCGGCTGCTGCTCTGGCTGGTCCTGCGGGCGGTCCCGGACGTGGTCTTCCGGGCCGCGTTGTCCGGGCGGCTACCGGTGATCGGCGGCCGGTACCGCTGGTTCATGCGCCAGCAGTACCTCGCGCCACGACAGAGCGGCACCTTCGTCGGCTTCGCCGAACGACTCACCACCGACCTGCGTACCGGGGAACAGCCCGGGCAGGTGCGCAAGCTGCTGGTGCACGCCTTCCTGGAGGACCTGCGCGCCGGACACCTGCGCCGCGTCTGGTCACCGAACGGCTGGCAGCGCACCGCCTACCCGGTGCTGCTGCTGCGCGACGTCGCCCCGGACAACGCCGGGCACGCCCTGCTGCGGCTGGTCAACGATGTCCGCAACGAGACCGGCCGGTGGGACCCCCTGCTGATCCTGGCCACCGCGGCCGAAGGCTACACACCGGTACCCGGTGCCGCGACCCCGATCCGGCTGACCGAGGTGGACATCGGACTCGACGAGTGGCGCGAGGCCCTGCCGGAGCAGCGGCGGCTGCGCCGCGCCGACGCGTGGATGCTGCCGCTGGCGGCGACCGCCGACCCCGACGACCGGTACGGACACCCGACCGCCACCGATCTGGCACCGCCCGCGCCACCGTGGTGGGCCCGGCGTACCGTCGCCGCCGCCGTGGTCCTGGCCCTGCTCGCCGGTGGGCTGTTCTGGGCCGGCGGGCGGTGGGGTCCCGGTTGTCTGCCGCACCCGGGGCAGGGCGAGATCTCGCTGCGACTGATCGACAGGGAGTGCATCGGCTACAGCGACAATCCGGCGTACGTGTTCAACCACGACCCGGGCCAGGAGGCGCTGCGCGGGGTACAGGAACGCATTTTCCGGCAGAACGAGGAGGTCATGCAGGTCTGGCGGAGCAGCCAGCGCCGACGCCCGCTGATGACGCTGGTCTATCTGGGCATCATGACCGGCCAGCGGACCGGTCCCCGGGAGGTTTCCTACGTCTCCGAACGCGAAGAGCTGGAAGGGATGGCGGTCGCCCAGTATGCCCGGATGAAGGCGTCGGCGAGCACCGACGGCCAGGCGCTGCTGCGCATCGTGGTGGCCAACGGTGGCAAGCAGATGCGACACGCGGAGCGGACGGTGGAGCTGCTTGCCGGGCTGGCCCGCCGGGATCCGACGGTGGTCGGCGTGGTCGGCCTGGTGGAGAGCCGCACCACCACGGCACGGGCGCTGCGGCGACTCAACGAGGTGGGGCTGCCGGCGGTCGCTCCGACGCTGTCCGCCGACGGGCTGCACCGCAACTCGCGGCTGTACCTGCAGATGGTCCCGCCCAACGCCGACCAGGCCGAGCTGGTGTCGGCGTACGCCACCCGGGTGCTCGACCTGTCCGAGGCGCACATCTACTACACCACCGGCGACAACAGCCCACTCGCCGACGACCTGTACGTCAACACGCTGGTCACCGGCCTGACCGACCGGCTCGGCGAGCAGGCCACCGCGCGGCCGTTCCGGGTCGGCGACTCGCTCGGTCACGAATGCGGCTACCCCGGTTTGCTCTTCTTCGCCGGCCGGTACTCGGAGTTCGACGAGTTCCTGGAGGCGCTACGGGGCTGCCGGAACAATCCCCCGCTGCACCTGGTGGCCGACGACTCGGTCAACCGGTACCTGGCCAATCACCAGCTGCGGGCGAACGCGCCGGGCAACCTGCCGGTGACGTACGTGTCGAAGGCCGCGTTGGCGATGTGCACCAGGCTGGTGGCCGACGCGGTCGCCGACGAGTCACGCCGCCGGTTCCTCGACCTGATCCGCCGCGACGACCTGCTCGGCGAGCGGCGGTGCGTGGACGGCTCCGGTCCGCCGGTCGGCGAACGGGTGGCGCTGGCCTACGACGCGACGATGATGCTGATCGCGGCGGTGGAGCAGCTCGCGGCCCGGCTGAACGTCGGCTCCCGGCCGTGGGACGCGCGGGCGGTCAGCCCGGTCGCGGTCTTCACCGAGGTACTGCGGCAGAATGCCGCGGCGGCGTACCCGGGGGTGACCGGGCCGACCCGGTTCTCGGCCGACACCGGCGAGCCGGTGGAGAAGCGACTGTCGCTGATGTACGTGGCCAGCGTGCCGCAGGTCGACCGGGAACCGCATGAGGTCTTCTACTGCGGCCGGGCGCAGCCGGAGGACCCGCCCGGCTGCCATCCGGCACCGGCGGCCCCGAGCGGTGACACCGGCTGACCGCCCACCGGGCGACCAATGGAACCTTCCGGACCGCCGGGGAGTCGGGCACTGCATGGGAGAATCCCCGCCGGACGCCGACGGCGGCGGCCCGGCGCGCCCTGACGACGTCATCGGCCAGGTGTACGCCGGCAGCTACCGGCGGCTCGTCGTGCAGCTGTACGCCGTCACCGGCGACCTGGGCGAGGCACAGGAGACAGTGCAGGAGGCGTTCGTCCGCGCCCTGCTCGCTCCGCACCGCTTCGCGGAGCTGGACAACCCGGAGGCGTGGCTACGCCGGGTGGCGGTCAACGTCGCCCGCAGCCGGCACCGCCGCCGGGCCGTTCTCGCCCGGCTGCTGCCCCGGCTGGCCGCCCCGGTCGACACTGAACGGTTGATCGCCGACAGCTCGGCCGAGCACGTCGCGCTGATGCGGGCGCTACGCCAACTGCCGGCTGGTCAACGACACGCGATCGCCCTGCACTACCTGGCCGACCTGCCGGTCGCCGAGGTCGCCGACGCGCTCGGCGTGACTGAAGGCACCGTCAAGTCCCGACTATCCCGGGGCCGGACGGCCCTCGCCGGCCTGCTCGTCGACACGTCGACCAGTCACACCCGGAGCAGCCATGCCTGACCTGCGGCTGACCATTTTCGACCGGGAGCGAATCAGCGAAGCGGTGATCCAGCCGGCGCTGGACCGGCTCCGGGCGCGGGCCCGACGCCGGCGGCGGACCATGATCGTCGCCGCCGCGCTCGGCCTGCTGCTGGTGGCGCTGGTCGCGCCGGGCCTGGCCGCGACGGTGGGCCGCCACCGGTCCGACAGCCCTGTGCCGTCCGGCCCGCTGCGGATCACCGTGTGGGACGACCGGACCGTGGTGGGTGTCGACGGCCCCGGCGACGACTGCCGGTTCCGGTTCACTCGCAGTGACGACGCCGGATCGACGTGGCTGCCGCTGAACGGACCGGACACCACGGCGGACTGCCTGCACGACGCGGCCAGCCACCCGGTGTCCCGGGCGGTGGCGTTCAGCCTCACCCCGGACGTCTTCCTGGTCGGCGTCGGCGTCACCGATCACGTGTCCATCGACGCCGGCCGGACCTGGCGGGACGCCACCGCGACGACCCGCACCGTCACCGCGTTCCCACCCGGAGCGCAGCCGGTCGACTGTCTGACCCCCTGCGCCGACCTGCGCCCGCCGGTCGCGGTCGACCCGGTCGACGGCACGGTGTACCGGCTGGCCGACCCGCCCACGGTCGGCGGGCGGGTGTACGTGGCCCCAGACGGGGCGATCTGGACCGCCGGGCAGGCCGGAACCGGGCCGGGCACCGTGACCGCGGTCAGCACCGACCGAGGCGCCAGCTGGCGGACCACCGCCGGACCGGCCGGCGCCCTGGTCGCCGGCCTCGCGGCCCGCGACGCCCGGCAGGCGTTCGTCCTGTTCGACCCGATCGACGCGGGCGGGACCGGCTCGTCGGCCGCCCGGCCGGTGCTGTGGCGTACCACCGACGGTGCACGCAGCTGGCAGGACCTGGCCGCCCCGCTGCCCCGGCTGGGCCAGAGCGCGCTCACCGTCGGCGACGACGGCCGGCTGCTGGTGGGCGGCATCGGCCGGCACACGGCGCCGACGTGGACCAGCGACGACGACGGCACGACCTTCACGGCCGGCACCGCCGGCCCGTACGGCGAGCTCGGTGCCCTGCCGGGGCTGCTGTGGGTCTCCGCCGGGCAGCCCGGCGCGCCCGGCTCGGTCACCGTCGACGGAATCAGCTGGCGATCCGTACCACTGCCGACCCAATGACCTGCCACCTGGCCTGAGCTGCACGGATTCATGATCACGTGACAGCTGCGTCACGGTGCCGACATCAACCGGCCGGAGATTGTGGCCACCGCTTCACCGCCAGGAGGTTCCATGGCCCCCACCCCTCCGACCGACGACGAGTTGAACACGTTCATCGTCGCCCAACTCGCCTCGCTCGGCATCGACCTCGACCAGCTGCCGGCCGGCACCACCGCCGACCCGGTCACCGGCTCTCCCGGCCGCGACTCGGTCCTCGCCTCGCTGCGGTCCTTCATGCGCAGTACGGTGCCGACCCTCGCCGCGTACCAGATGCCGACCCCGGACGCCGACGACCCGGCGACCGCCATGGCGCTGTCCCAGCAGCCCGCACCGGTCCTCTACCCGTCGATCAGCACCGAATGGCGCAAGCCCCGATGACAACAGAGGACGCCATGACAGACTCATCCACAGACGTACAACTGCCGCTCGACCGGCTCCTCGACCGCCGCGCGTTCCTGGCCCGCACCGCCGCGCTTGCCGCCACCGCCACCGTCGGCACCGTGGCGCTGCCCGGCCTGGCCGGGCTCGCCTCGGCCGCGCCGAGCGGCACCAGCGCCCCGGCCGTGAAATTCAACCCGGAGCTGGACCGGGGGGCCGCGTACAACAAACCACGCGAGTCGGCCATGTCCGACCCGACCGAATGGACCATCTCGGAAGCCGCCTGGATGATCCGGCACAACAAGATCGTGCCGGTCGAGCTGGTGCAGGCCTATCTGGACCGGATCACCGCGTACGACTCGACGTACCAGGCGTTCAACGTGGTGCTCGCGGAGGCGGCGGTCAAGGCCGCCCGGCAGTGGGCCAACCGACCGCACCGGGGGCCGTTGCACGGCATCCCGCTGGCCATCAAGGACAACTACTTCACCGAGGGCGTGCCCACCACCGCGAACTCGTACCTGTTCCAGGACTTCGTCCCACCGTACGACGCCACCTCGGTCGCCAAGCTGGTCGTGCAGGGCGGCATCGTGCTCGGCAAGACCCAGATGGGTCCGCTGGCCACCACCCGGGCGACCCTGCCCAATGGTCAGGTCACCACCGTCAACGCCTGGACGCCGACGAACCCGTCGACCAACCCGGGCGGATCGTCGACCGGCACCGCGACCGCCGTCGCCGGCCGGCTGGCGAGCTCGGGGATCGGCACCCAGACCGGTGGCTCGATCACCTCGCCGTCCAACGCCCAGAACCTCACCGGCATCAAACCGACGATGGGCCGGGTGTCGCTGGCCGGGATCGTCCCGCTCACCTACACCCGTGACCACCCCGGCCCGCTCGCCCGGGATGCCAAGGACGCGGCGATCATGCTGATGGCGATGGCCGGGCCGGACCCGGCCGACCCGCGCAGCCAGGGCCTGCCGCCGGTGCCGAACCTGATCAACGCGGCGACGCCCCGCTACGACGGCGACAACCTTCGGATGCGGTGGAAGACCCGGATCGGGGTGCTGCCTGGCTACGCCGACGGCAGCTCGGAGACGGCGGCCGCCCGCCGCGCGTTCCTCGCCGAGATGGCCGCCATCCCGGAGTGCGAGCTGGTTGAGGTGCCGTTGCCGGACGAGTGGAGCCTGCTCACCGGAGGCGCGTTCAACAACGTACGGCTGCCGGAGCGCAGCGAGCCGTTCATGCCGTACCTGCGCACCGACCTGCGTGGCTTCGGGGTGTCGGTGACCAGTTGGCTGCAGGGTGCGCTGCTGGGCGCCAACGGCTGGGTCACCGGCCAGCGCGCCAAGCTGCTGCTGCTGGACCGAATCCTGGACCAGATCTTCAGCAGCTGCGACGTGGTGGTGCAGACCAGCCCGGTGCCGTTCGACATCGTCGGGCTGCCGGAGATCGCGTTCCCGATCGGCTTCTCCGGTGGCGGGGTGCCGATCGGCACCATCCTCGGCGGGCAGCCGTACGCCGAGGACCGTCTGCTGTCGGTGGCCGCCGCGTACCAGGCGGTCACCGACTGGCACTGGCGGCGACCGGCCGACCCACCGGCGGTCGCCCCGGCACCGGCCGGGGCGGCCAGCGCCGCCCGGTCCACGGCGGCGACGCCGTCGCGGGGTCGGATGACCGCCGAGGAGGTCGCCGAGCTCACCCAGTGACCGACGCGCTTCGGCGTGGTGCGGGCCGTTCACCCGGTGGGTGGGCGGCCCGCAGTTCGCCACCCGGCGGAACACGGTGCCCCGACGCTCGCTGCGGGTCGGCCTTCCGGACACCAGCACCACCAACTAAGGTTAGCCAAACCTGACCACTCCGGGAGTCCGTGGCCACGCCAGCTGCACCGGCCGCTGCCGCTCGGCCGGGCGCGCTCCCGCGCGACTTATGGAGAGCGATGAGCTTCAAGGACGCCAAGAAGCACACCACGCTGTGTGTGGTGAACGTCGTCGGCACCGAACGGATCAGCCCGAACTTCATCCGGGTCACCCTCGGCGGCGACCAGTTGCAGCGCCTGCCCGACCACGGCTTCGACCACTGGTTCCGGCTTTTCCTGCCGCAGGAACACGGTGAGACCACCTTCGACCTGCCCAACCGGGCCGACACCATCGGCTACCTGAAGTACCTGCGGATCCCGTCGGCGACCCGCCCACACCTGCGCAACTACACGGTCCGCGCGTTCCGGCCGCAGGCCCGCGAACTCGACATCGACTTCGTCGTACACGGCGACGAAGGGGTCGCCAGCCGGTGGGTGCAACGCACCAGGGCCGGTGACACGGTCGCTCTGCTCGACCAGGGCCGCGGCTACGAATTCGCCCCCGACACCACGTTCCACCTGCTGGCCGGCGACGAGACCGCGCTGCCGGCGATCGTCGGCATCCTGCGGGATCTACCACGCGACGCCACCGGTCTGGCCGTGGTCGAGATCCCCGACCCCGCTGACACCCAGCCGGTCGACGCGCCCGCCGGGTTCGAGGTCCGTTGGTTGCCCCGCCCGGCCGAGGCCCGGCCGGGCAGCCTCGCGCTCGCCGCGGTGCAGGCCTGGACGACCGACAGTCCGACCACCGTGTCCGCCTACTTCGCCGGCGAACAGGCCCTGCCCGCCGGGGCCCGCCGTCATCTGGTGGAAATCGGTGTCCCGAAGCGCCGGATCAGCTTCACCGGCTACTGGCGACTCGGCAAGACGCACTGAACCGGCGCTGCTCCGGCGCGACGACGAGGCCACCCGCGGTGCCCGCAGAGGTAGGTCGCCCGGGCCTCACCGGTCCGCCCAGACCGTGACGTCGACCACCATCCGGGGTCGGGGCGGAGTCGGCGGTTCGACGACCTGGATCAGCGCGGTACGCCGCTCGTCGGTCAGCACGCACAGCTGGTCGCCGCGGCGGATCTCGCTGTGCCAGATCGTGGCCACCAACCGGCCCGGTCGCTGCTGAAACGTCCGGCACGCCTGGTAGCCGCCCGGCCGGCCAGCCCGCACGAGCGCGAACGAGGGCGTGTCCGACGCGCTGCGGATCCGGTGGCACTCGACGATGAGGTCGGCCAGGCCACCATCGCGGACCGGGCCGACCAGCCGCCCGGTGCTGCCATGGCCAGGCTCGCCGGTGTCGGCGTCGATCTTGTCGCGATAGTTGGTGATCACGTCCGTCGTCGCTCGCAGGACACAGCCGGTGCGGTGCAGCGCGACCGGCACGGGGGCTTCGACCGGCCGGTGGGCGGCCACCGCGTCACACGCGACGGTGGGCGTGGTCCGGGTCGGACCGGCGGTGGCTCCGACCGCGCCCGCGGTCACCACCAGGGCGCAGCCGGCCGTCATGGTCACCCACCATCGACGGCGCCCGTCACGGCGTACGGGCTCGGGATGCTCGTTCTCCCAGCGGTGGGCCAGACGCTCCCGCAGCAACCGGTGCCGAAACTCGTACACACCGCCCACCCGACGCAGTCCCTTGTGTCGTGACTCGTACGCCTGATCGAGGAAACGTGTCAGTTGCCACGGCAGCGGGCTGCGCGCAGCCAGCCAGATACGGGCGATCGTGAAGTGCAGCCAGGCCGCTCGGGCACCTCGCACGATCGCCGCACCGACGCCGAGCGTGAAGGCCGTGGCCATTACGGGCGGATTGTCGGCGGGTCTGACCACGAGCTTGAGCACGAGCCCGGCGAGCACGCCGGTCACGATCGGGCTGAACGCCATGCTCACCAGTGCGGCCCTGCGGTCGTTGCGCAGCACCCCGGACGGCCGGTCCCCCTGCGTCGTGTCCGTCATGACCTGGCCCTGCATCAGCAGCATGACCGCGCCGGCCGGCACCGCGATCAGGTAGCCGGCCGGTGCCATGTGCCAGGCCGGGTCGCGGCCGAACATCACCATCAGAATCGCCACGAACAGTGTGGCTCCGGCGGCCCCGAACGCCGCGCCCCTTGTCGACTCTTCGATCAGGATCCGCGGCCGCGAGCCGAGCCGCCAGGGTCAGGACAAGCAGTTTGTTCGAGCCACTGTAGACTGGAAAGGCGTGGCGGCGCACCTCCCCCCTTGGTGTCCAGCGAGGATCCGGCAGAGCACTCCGGACCGAACTGGCGGTCCGCCTCGAGATCAACCGGCGGTACAGTACCTCCCAGGACCGCGAAGAGTCGCCGTCCAACTGCATTGTGAAACCGGCACACTCCAAGAAAGGGATGATGTGGTGAGCAGACGCTTCACCGCCGGCGCCGTCGCGAGCGCGACCGCGCTGGCCCTGCTGGGCGCCGTACCGGCCAGACCGGCCGCCGCCGCCCCCGACGCCGCAGGTGACGTCACCGAGTACACGGTGGTCGCTGAGGCCGGCACCGGCGCCACCGAGGCGATGGCGGCCATCGAGACTGCCGGCGGCACCGTCACCGGCAGCACCGCCGACGTGGGCATGTACCAGGTCGTCACCGACGACGCCGAGTTCGCCGCCAAGGTCGCCGCCGCTCCCGCGCTGCTCGGCGCCGCAGAGAAGCGGGCCATCGGGTACGCGCCACGCCAGCGCTTCGACGCGGTGGAGCAGGAGCACCGCATCGCCGGCGCGGCATCCGCCGGGGCGGCCGGGCGGCGCGGCACCCGGATGGACCCGCTGGACGACAAGCTGTGGGGCCTGCCGATGATGCGGGCGGACAAGTCACGCCGGGTCGAGCCGGGCGACCGGCGGGTCACCGTCGGCATCCTGGACACCGGCGTCGACGGGCAGCACCCGGACCTCAAGCCCAACTTCAGCTACTCGCTGTCGCGCAACTTCGCCCCCGACATCCCCGACATCGACGGCCCGTGTGAGGTGGAGTCCTGCCTGGACCCGGTCGATCGGGACGACAGCGGCCACGGCACCCACGTCGCCGGCACCATCGGCGCCGCCGCCAACCGCTTCGGCCTGTCCGGCGTCGCCCCCAACGTCACGCTGGTGGCACTCAAGGGCGGCCAGGACTCCGGCTACTTCTTCCTCGACTCGGTGGTCAACGCCCTGGTCTACGCCGGTGACGCCGGCATCGACGTGGTCAACATGTCGTTCTACATCGACCCGTGGCTGTACAACTGCCTGGACAACCCGGCCGACTCCGCCGAGGAGCAGGCGTCGCAGCGAGCCACCATCGAGGCGGTCAACCGGGCACTGCGGTACGCGCACAAGCGGGGCGTCACCCTGGTCGGCTCGCTCGGCAACAACCACGAGGACCTGGGCGACCCCCGCCCGGACTCGTCCAGCCCCAACTACGGCGGCACCCCCCGGCTGCGCACCATCGACAACGACACCTGCTGGGACCTGCCGGTCGAAGGCGCGCACGTGATCGGTGTGTCGGCGCTCGGCCCGTCAAAGGCCAAGGCGGACTACTCCAACTACGGCACTGAGGAGATCTCGGTCGCCGCGCCCGGTGGCTGGTTCCGCGACGGCTACGGCACGCCGACCCACCGGACCTACGACAACACCATCCTGTCGTCGTACCCGCTGCACGTGCTGCAGGAAGAGGGCGCGGTCGACGCCGACGGCAACATCGTGCCGGACGCCGAGTCGTACGTGTTCAAGGAGTGCACGTCGGCCGGGGTGTGCGGCTACTACACGTACCTGCAGGGCACCTCGATGGCGTCGCCGCACGTCTCCGGGGTGGCCGCGCTGATCGTCAGCCGGTACGGCAAGCGCGACGGCCACCGGGGCGGGCTGACCCTGGACCCGGACAAGGTGGAACGGCACCTGTACCGGACCGCGGCCGACACGGCCTGCCCCGAGCCGCGCCTGGTCTCCTACGCCAATGAGGGCCGGTCCCCCGAATGGGACGCCTACTGCGACGGCAGCACCAGCTTCAACGGCTTCTACGGCCACGGCATCGTCGACGCCTTCGCCGCGGTCACCCGGCCACTGCACCACCACCACTGAGGACACCGCCGGCCGGCGGCCGGGGTGGGCTGATCCCCGCCCATCCCGGTCGCCGGCCGAAGCCAAGCCGGCGCCGGCCGCCGCCAACCGGTCGGCCAGCGCCGGATGGGCCTGCCGCAGCCGACGCGCGGCGGACCGGTCGTCGAGCAACTGCCCCCACAGCACACCTCGAGCCTGGTCGAGCAACACGACGCCGGCACCCGGATCGCCGCCGTCCACCGCCACCGCCGCCGCGTCGGCGCCGAGCAGTTGCCAACGCGCCAGCGCGTCCTCCTGGCCGCTGCGGCTGCGCCCACGCCAGCTCAGCCGGGGAGCTGGTCCAGAGCCAGCCGGTAGCCGTCGGCGGCGGCCAGCTCACCCCGCCCGGCATGCAGGCCGGCCAACTCCACGGCGGAGCTGACCAGCAGGTCGACCGGCGACGACGGGTCCTGTAGCACCTGCCGCCAGGCGGCCGATTCCGGGCCCACCCACGAGTCCGGGTCGAGGCCGCGCCGCTGCCGGTAACGGTCCCGCAGGGCCAGCGACAGGCCGTACCGCAGCCAGGCTGCCGACACGGCGGACGCGGCTTCCGACGGCATCCGCGCCAGCACCCGCGTTCCGCGCTCCCCCGCCTCGACCGCCCGGTCGAGGTCGGCGGCGTCACCGTCCTGGCGCCAGCGACGACGGTAGATGCTGACAAGGTTGTTCAACCAGATGACCAGGTCGGCAGCTGCGCCGACATCGGCGGCCCGCACGGCGGCCTCGCCGAGCCCGACCGCTTCGTCGATGCGGCCGACCGACTTCAACCGCAGCGCGTGCATGGTTAGCGCCGCCGGCCGGTCCCGGTGCCAGTGCGGCAATTCGGCCAGCAGCCGGATGCTCACCTCCAGCGCGGTGTCCCGGGCATGCTCGTCACGGAACGCATTCCACCGGTCGGCCGCGAGCGAACTCGCCCTGGTGCTGCTGCTGGCTGAGGTCGGTGACGGTGAGCGCGCCGTCGTGCAGCAGCAGATTGCCGTCGGGAGGGCCGCTGCAGGTTCTGGTCGCCGTGGCAGGCGAAGTGCGCCCAGCTGTGCCCGGGCAGCTGGTCGAGCACGACCTGTTCCCGGGCAACGTTGCGCAGCGGCGGCTGGCCGGGGGTGTGTGGCAGCCCGACGACCAGCATCCGGGGGTCGGTCGGACCGTCCCGGCGGGCCTCGACTGCTTCCCGCAGCACCCGCAGCGTCGGCGTGTAGGAGGAGACCACCCGGTCGATGACCGTACGCGGGGGCGTGCCGGTCAACGGACCACCGGCGGCGCGGTGGTGGCCGGCGGCGTGCAGCGGCAGCAGCGCCAGCGGCCCGGTCGGGCACCACCATATCCGCGGCCACGACGTGCCGGCCGGTGGCGTGTCGGCCAGGCCGAGCGCGTCGAGCACCGGCCCGGCCACGTCGTCCCAGAGCCATTCGAGCACGTCGCCGAGGGTATCGTCGTCGGCCAGCGCCGGCACGGTGTCGAACTCCCGGGCGGCGCGTTCGGCGACGCCGAGGCTGGTCAGGTAGGCGTCCGCCCGCTCGGCCACGGTCCGTGCGGTGAGCCGGGGCAGCTCGACCACCCGTACACCGGCGGGTTCGACGATCAGCGCGTCGCACCGCCACCGGCTGACGTTGATCACCGCGGTCCGCTGCCGGTTGTCGGCAGCAAGGTGGACAACCGGGGCGGCAGCAGGAAGTCCTCGAAGCCGGGCAGTCTGCGGACCTGGGCGACGGTGTCGTCCCATTCCCGGGCCGCCGCCATCCGCCGGTCGACTTCGCGTGACACCGCCAGATCCGTCGGACCCTCCTCGTCAGACTCTGCCACATTCCTGTCGGACAGACAGTTACGCCGTGACGGCGTTGTGTGCGGCGTCCTCAGGTGACACGATCAAGAAGCATCTACTCAATCCGATCGAGGAGGTGGACATGCGGACGTTGCGGCACCTGGCAGCCCGACTGGTGGGCAAGAGGCGGATCAGCGGCCGGTACGACTGGTGGTACTACCACCAGGCGTAGAGCCCGTCGGACACCGGGAGCAAAGGCAGGACCTCGGCAGCGGGGTCCTGCACGCGGTTAGGAGCCGCAGATGGCACCACTGCAGCAGGGCGACCGACCACCGGGGCCGCGCGGGCACTGGCTCACCGGCAACACCCCGGCCTACGAGGCCGACCGGATCGGCTTCATCCAGCGCAATCATCGCGAGTACGGCGATGTGTTCACCTTCGACGAGCGCACCGTGTTCGTGATCGACCCGGAACTGGCCAACGATGTGCTCACCCGGCCGGGCAACGCGTTCCTGCCCGAGCTGGCCCCGTTCGACGCCCGGCCCGATCTCGACCGGGCCGCCGAGCGGGCCGAGGCCTGGATGCCGGCGCGTCGGGCCGCGTGGGCCGGTCTCGACCGACAGGCCAGCGCCGCCTTCGACGGGCGTACCGTCGAGATCCTCGACGCGGCCCTCGACGCGGCCGCCGGCCGGGAGACCGACGTGCTGGCGATGATGCGACGGTACGCCGCCGCGACGATCGCCGATTACTGCTTTGGCGTGGACGCCACAGGGTTCCCGGAGCTGCTCGCCGAGGGCGTCGCCGCCACCGCGCCGTTCGAGACCGCGAAGTACGGGTTCGCGGCCTGGCTGCCGGTGCGCCGCAACCGTCGGTTCTTCCGCGCGCACCGCGCGTTCACCGACGCCCTGCTATCGGTGGTGCGACGCCGTCGGGCCGGCACGTCCAGCAAGGCCGGCACGTCCACACCGGACCTGCTGGACGTGCTGCTGGCCGCCCGGCCGGCCATGCCGGACCGGGCGGTCGTGTCGACGCTGCGCCCGGTCCTGCTCGGCGGACACGGCGTGCCGGCCGCCGCGCTGACCTCGCTGGTCTGGGAACTCGCCGGCCGACCGGAGCTTGTCGCCGCGCTGCGGGCGGAGGCGGGCGGGCCGGCCGGGTCCGGCGACCCGCCGCCGGCGGCCCGGCTACCGCTGGCCGAGGCCGTGGTCAACGAGGCGCTGCGGCTGTATCCGCCGGCGTGGCTGATGACGCGGACCGCCCGTACGACCACCGGGTTGGGTCCGTGGACGCTGCGGCCCGGCGACGAGGTGCTGATCGGCGCCTACCTCATCCACCGGGATCCACGGTGGTGGCAGCGGCCCGACGAGTTCGACCCCGGCCGGTGGGCGGCCGGTCGGCCGGCACCGGGGGCGGCGTTCCTGCCCTTCGGCGCCGGGCCCCGGGTCTGCATCGGTACGGCGTTGACCATGCGCCAGCTCACCCTCACCGTCTCCCGGCTGGCCCAGCGCGGTTCGGTGGAGTCGTCGAACGCCGCCGCCATCCGGCTGCGGTTCGCCGGCCGGCTCGCACCGGCCGGCCTGCTGGCGCGTTTTGTCGACGGAAAGTCGTGATCACATTCCGTTGCGTACATAGATCCGGTGTGCAAAGGTCGTAAGAATCACTCACCTCGATCGAGCGAGGAGGTAGCCATGCGGACACTGCGCCACCTGGCCGCCCGACTGGCCGGCAGGAAGCGGGTCAGCGGCCGGTACATGTACTGGCCCTACCACTACGAGTAAACCGACCCGGCGGACGACGTCGACGACTGCAGGACAGGGTCACGGGGGGGGGGGGGGGGGGGGGGGGGGGGGGGGGGGGGGGGGGTGGGCGGGTGGGGGGGGGGGGGGGGGGGGGGGGGGGGGGGGGGGGGGGGGGGGGGGG
>NZ_JBSWXD010000127.1:0-20602 GCF_056160425.1 Micromonospora sp. ABR4_055 | reverse complement strand
CACCGCTCAAGCGGATCAGACCGGGACCGTCCTACCGCAAGGCAGGACTACCAACCGTGCGCTCACTAAAGCCCACTGAGAGGTAACGGAGCCGTGCAACCGACCGTAGCCAGCAACGAACCGTCCACCGACCGGCCGGCGGACGTGCCGGACGGCACGCCACCGGGGACGTCGCGCCGGGCGTTGATCGCCGTCGCCGTCGTCGCCGCCCTGCTGGTGGCGGCGACGATCGTGGCGGTGGTGGTGAACGCAGTGGGCTCACGCCCGGTTACCGACGGCGACGTGGCGTGGACGGTGCAGACACCACGCGAGGGGCGGTCCGAGGCGCGGCTGGAGATTCCCGACGGTGCGCCAGAGATTCGGGTGGTGGCCGCTGATCTCGGTGATCAGCTGCTGCGGGCGGAGACTCCGGTCGGCGGTGCGGCGGCGCCGGAGGTGACCACCTCCGACGGCGTGGTCCGGGTCGGACTGACCGATACCGGGCACAACGGTTCCGGCGAGCTGCGCGTCACCGTCCACAGCGATCTGCTCTGGTCGGTCCGGGTGGCGGGCGGGGCAACCCGCACCCGGGTCGATCTGACCGGAGCCCGAGTCTCCCACGTGGACGTCGCGGGCGGTGCCAGCGCATTGGACCTGGCGCTGCCGGAGCCGTCCGGCACGGTCGACGTCCGGATGTCCGGCGGGGTCAGTACCTGGCGGATCGAGTTGCCGCAGCAAACGCCGGTGCGGATCCGGCTGGGCTCCGGGGCGGGCAGCGTCGACCTGGACGGCGAGCGGAGCGACGGGGTCGCCGGCGGCGAGACGGTGGCCTCGACGGACTGGGAGGAGGCCACCGACCGCTACGATGTCGATGCCGTCGCCGGGGTCGCCGACCTCACGGTGACCCGACGGTAACCAGTTGCTGTGACGTTCACCGCGGCGCCGAGTCGGTGGGTGGTGCTGACCGGCTCAGCGCCGCGTCGGAAGGTCCTGTCGCTCCGCGGCATGCGCGCCGAGCGTCGGTGCGCCGCCGTGCAGGAGCGCCTCAGCGGTGCGGACGGCGGCCTCGGGGGCCTCCTCCGGCGCGGGGAACGCCGGCAGGTGCCGGTCGGCCCGGCCGGCGAACAGCGCCACCTCGTAGGCTACCGAGTCCATGTCGGAGCCGGCGTCGAAGACGGCCGCGATGATCGCACCGCCGGGTGTCGCGGCGATGAACAGGAACGCCGTACCCATCTGGACGACGATCTGCCGGACCCGGCCGGTGTCGGCATGCTGACCGACCGCGACGGCGAGGGCGCGTAGACCCGCCACCAGGCCGGACAACTGCTCGCCCAGCTCGTGGTCGACCCCTTTGGACCAGGCCAGGAGGATTCCGTCGGGGGAGAGTGCCACCGCCTGTTGCGCCTGCGGCACCCGGTCCACCAGGTCGTCCAGCAGCCGGGAGACGTCACCAGTGGTGACCACGGGGTATGCCATGGAGGGTCTCTCTTTCGGTCGGTGCGCGTTGCCGGCCAAACAGTACCCTCGGCCCGACCCGTCAGTGCGTAACGGCACGAATCACCGGAATAGATTTCTGATCCACGGTGGAGGCGCGGGCAGCGCCTGCGGCGAGTGGGACGACGAGCGGGGTGCCGCTCGCCGGATCCTCGATGACCAGCACCCGCAGCCCGAACACCTCCCGGACCAGTTCGGGAGTCAGGATCTCTGCCGGGGCGCCGCTGGCCAGCACCTGTCCGTCCTTCATCGCGACCAGGTGCCGGGCGTAGCGCGCGGCGAGGTTGAGATCGTGCAGCACCATCACCACGGTGCGGCCACCCTCCCGGTGCAGTCGGTCCACCAGTTCGAGTACGTCGATCTGGTGTGCCAGGTCGAGATAGGTGGTCGGCTCGTCGAGCAGCAGGATGTCGGTGCCCTGGGCGAGTGCCATCGAGATCCAGGCCCGTTGCCGCTGACCGCCGGAGAGCGTGTCCACCGGACGTTCGGCCAGATCGGTGAGGTCGGTCCAGGCCAGTGCCTGGGCGACGACCTCTTCATCGGCCCGGGACCACTGGCGCAGCCAGGTCTGATGCGGCTGGCGGCCGCGTGCGACCAGATCGGCCACGGTGAGCCCGTCCGGCGCGGTCGGAGCCTGCGGCAGGATGCCGAGTCGGCGGGCGACCTCCCGGGTCGGCAACCGCTGGATCCGCTCGCCGTCGAGGAGTACCTCCCCGGCGGTGGGCCGCAGCAGCCGGCCGAGGGCGCGGAGCAGGGTCGATTTGCCGCAGCCGTTCGGCCCGACGATCGCGGTGACCGATCCGTCGACGATGTCCAGGTCCAGCTGCGGGACAACCACCTGGTGGCCGTACCCGAGCCGTAGCGCCCGGGCCCGTAGCCGGGGTGAGTTCCCGGTAGGTCGGGTGTCCCGCGGTCCGGGTCCGGACGCAGTCACCGGCAGTTCTGCGAGGTTGGTCATGGGTTGCTCCTCGGCTTCGGTCGGCGCGTCCCGCGTTTCATGAAGGGTAGCCTTACCGAAGCTCCGGTTCCACATCAAGGCCTGGTGTCGAGTCTCCGCCGGCTAGGTACTCTCGGTAGTGGCCCGTCGAGTTTCCGTGACGTGCGATGGCCTGAACTGGGCATCTGTTTCCGGTTTTCGACTACTCGAGGTGACCTTCGTTGGTCGACGAGCTCCGTTCGCTGGCTTGGCCGCACCCTTGACTCCCTCTCGTGGTGCCCAGTAGCGTCTCAGAATAAGAACCTAGAACCACATTATGAGTCGCAATGAACTGGGGACAGCCATGAGATTGCGTACCTTGCGGGTGGTCGGCGCCGCGCTGCTGATCACTGCCGTCGCCGCGGCCTGTGCGGAGAACCAGGACCCGGGCGGTGAACCTGGCACACCGGCCGAGACGACGACCATCGACTTCGGGGTCGGCGTCGATCCCGCGTACTCGCCGATCTACCTGGCCGATCAGCAGGACCTGTTCGCCGAGGCCGGGCTCGACGTCACCGTGACGCAGTACCAGGAAGGCACCGGTGGCCTCGACGCGATCCTCGCCCGCGAGGGTCAGGTCACCGCGAGTACCGAATCGAGCCTGCTCAACCGGGCCACCCGGGGAGACGTGAAGGGCATCGCGGTCTTCTCCCAGTCGCCGGACTTCATCAAGCTCGTGGTCCGCGACGAGATCGGCGAGGTCGCGGACATCTCCCGCTACGGCGTGGTGACCGGAACGGTCAACGAGTACGCCACGAACAAGATTCTCGACAGCTACGACATCAGCCGGGACGCCGTCGAATTCGTCACCTCCTCGCCGGCGGAGATGCCGGCGCTGCTGCAGCGCGGTGACATCGACGGCTTCATCATGTGGGAGCCGTGGCCCTCGCGCGGTGTCGATGGCGGCGGCAAGATCCTGCTCACCAGCGGTGACGTCGGCTACGTCTACAACCTGATCATCGGGGTGGACGGAGCCTGGTACGAGGCCAACCAGGAGGCCGCCGCCACTCTGGTGGACACCATCGGCGAGGCATGTGAGCAGATCACCGCAGATCCGCAGGTCGCCGGTACCGCGACCGAGAACGCCATCGAGGTGCCCGCGGCTGAGGCTGTCGACCTGCTCGACGGCGTGCAGTGCCAGGTCCGTGACTTCACCGACGAGGACCTGCAGCGCTACGCCGAGATCGCCCAGTTCCAGCAGGACAGCGGCATCGTGTCCGACCCGGCCGACCCGGAGGGGGGGGGGGTTGGGGGGGGGGGGGGCTGGGGAGACCCTCCCCCTCCGGTGGAGGGGCACGGGCTTCCCCCCCCCTTCCTCCGGGCTCCCCGGTGCAGGTCCGCGACGTCGACATCCGCTTCGACGACTTCGAGGCGGTCGCCGGGGCGACGCTCGACATCGCCGGTGGGGAGTTCGTCTGCCTGCTCGGCCCCAGCGGCTGCGGCAAATCGACCCTGTTGAATGCAATCGCCGGGTTCGTCCGGCCGGCCGCCGGGCAGGTGCTGTGCGCGGGCGAGCCGGTCACCGGCCCGGACGTCAGCCGGGGCGTGGTGTTCCAAAGCGCAGAGGCCTTGTTCCCGTGGCTGACCGTACGCCAGAACGTCGCGTTCGGCCCCCGGATGCGGGGTGTGCCGCGTGGCCAGCGGGCCGGGATCGTCGACCGCTACCTGACCATGGTCGGCCTCAGCCACAGCGGCGACCGATTCCCCAGCCAACTCTCCGGCGGCATGCGTCAGCGGGCCCAGCTCGCCCGGGTGCTGGCCAACGAGCCGTCGGTGGTGTTGATGGACGAGCCGTTCGGCGCGCTGGACGCCCAGACCCGGCTGGTCATGCAGGCCGAACTCGACCGCATCTGGCGCCAGTCCCGGCCCACCATCCTGTTCGTCACCCACGACATCGGCGAAGCGATCCTGCTCGCCGACCGGATCGTCACCATGACCGCTGGCCCGGCGGCCCGGATCAAGCAGGTGTACCCGGTGGACCTGCCACGGCCGCGGGAACTGACCGATCCGGCCGCCGCCGGGCTGTTCCGCGAACTGCGCGAGGACATCGGCACCGAGGTCGCCCAGACTCTGCGCGCCCAGGGTCTGGACGACGGGCACGGTCTGAACGGAGGTGGCGGCTGATGGCCGTCGACGTGCAACGTCCACCGGCCGCCCGGGCGGCCGGGTTTCGCCCACGCCGCTTCGCTGGCCGGCGTCGACACACCCGTGTCGTGCTGTCGGTGCTGTCGGTGCTGCTCGGCCTGCTCATCTGGGACCTGGTCAGCCGCAACTACACCGCGTTCTTCCTGCCCTCACCCCGGTTGACCTGGCAGGGGGCGGTGGAGCTGGCGACCAACGGGACGCTGTGGGACTCCGTCTGGGCGTCCAGCCAGCGCATCCTCAGTGGCTGGGGGCTGGGCGTACTGATCGGGGTGCCGGTCGGGTTGCTGATGGGCCGCAGCCGGCTACTGCGGCTGATGCTCGACCCGTACATCCAGTTCTTCCGGTTCGTGCCGCCGATCGCCTTCGTCACCCTGGCGATCATCTGGCTCGGTCCGGGTGAGGCCTCGAAGATCGCGTTGATCTTCTACACCACGGTCTTCATCGTTGCGCTGAACACCCTGGCGGGGGTGCTCGCCGTCGACGAGTTGAAACTGCGGGCGGCGCGGGCGCTGGGCGCCGGGCCGGTCCGCACCCTGGCCTCGGTGATCCTGCCGGCCACGGTGCCGTACGCCGTCACCGGCGCCCGGCTGGCGATGGGCAACTCGTTCCTCACCATCGTCTCCGCGGAGATCGTCGCGGCGCAGAGCGGCCTCGGTTCGCTGATCTGGACCGCCCGCAACTACGCCAAGACCGAATGGGTGTTCGTCGGCATCATCGCTCTCGGCCTGCTCGGCTACCTGTTCGACTGGGTGCTGCGCACAGTCGCCCGCGCCAGCCTGCGCCGCTACGGCGTCACCTTCTGACCGGTTCGGGCTCCCGGCACTGGTCGACGCAATCAGCACCCCGTACCGGTGACGTGACCCCATCTGACCGAAAGGTTCCCTCATGCTGTGCATCGGCGTCGACATCGGCGGAACGTTCACCGATGTCATCGTGTACGAACCGGCCACCGGCCGGCTCGCCGAGGCCAAGACACTGTCCACCCCGGCGGACCCGGCGGCGGCGATCCTCGACGGCCTGACCAAGCTCGACGTCCGACTGTCGGACGTCGAGCGGTTCGTACACGGCACCACCAGGGTCACCAACGCCCTGCTGGAAGGTGACGGCGAACCGGTCGCGGTACTCACCACCGAAGGCTTCCGGGACGTACTGGAAATGGGTTTGGGCCACCGTCCCCGCCTGTACAGCGTCAAGGAGACCGCCCGCCCGGCGCTCACCCCACGTCGGATGCGGCACACCGTCCGGGAACGGGTGACCGCCGCCGGCGACGTCGCCGTCCCGCTGGACCTGGCCGGACTCGACGAGGTGACCGACCGGCTGGCCGCCGGTGGGGCCACCGCGGTGGCGATCTGCTTCCTGCACTCGTACCGCAACCCGGGGCACGAGCGGGCCGCCGCCGACCGGATCAGCCGTCGGCACCCGCACCTGTCGTGCAGCATCTCCGCCGAGGTGGTCCCGGAACACGGCGAGTACGAGCGGTTCGCCACCACTGTGCTCAACGCCAGCGTCCGAGGCCCGGTCAGCGAGTACCTGTCGGGCCTCGGCTCGACCCTCGCGGGCAGCGGCTACCGCCACCCGTTGGCGATCATGACCAGCAGCGGCGGCGTGGTCTCCACCGACCAGGCCGGCCGGCTGCCGATCAACCTCGCGCTGTCCGGTCCGGCCGGCGGCGTGGCGGCCAGCGCGTACGTCGCCGGGCTGGCCGGCTTCGACAACGTCATCACCTGCGACATCGGCGGTACGAGTACGGACGTCTGCCTGATCAAGGGCGGCGTGCCGCTGATGACCAACCACGGCACCATCGCCGGGCACCCGAACCGGACCTTCCAGATCGAGATCAACACGATCGGTGCCGGTGGTGGCTCGATCGCCTGGCGTGACCGGGGTGGCGAGCTGCGCGTCGGCCCGCGCAGCGCCGGCTCCGATCCCGGTCCGGCCTGCTACGGCCGGGGCGGCGCGGAACCGACGACCACCGACGCCCACCTGGTGGTCGGCCATCTCGACCCGCACGGGCGGCTGGGCGGCGAGGTCACCCCGCGGCTCGACGAGGCTCGTGCCGCACTCGGGCGGCTGGCCGCCGAACTCGGCGACGGCCTGACCGAGACCGAACTCGCGTACGGCATCCTTCGCCTGGCCACGGTCAAGATGACCAGCGCGATCAAGGAGATCTCGGTGGCCCGCGGCCACGACCCGCGGGAGTTCGTGCTGATGCCGTTCGGCGGCGCCGGACCGATGCACGCCACCGCACTCGCCGACGAGCTGGGTATCCCGCGGGTACTGGTCCCACCGGTACCGGGGAACTTCTCGGCGCTCGGCTTCGTCGCCGCCCGGGCCCGTCACGACTACGTCCGTACCGCGCTGGTCCCCGCCGACTCCGCCGGCCTGGCGAGTGCCCGCGCGCTGGTCGATGAGCTGAAGGCGGCCGCCCGCGACCAGCTCAAGGCCGAGGACGCGGTGGAGGCCGACCAGGTCACCTTCCGGCTGTCGCTGGGGATGCGTTTCCGTGGCCAGAGCTTCGACCTGGCCGTGCCGATGGACGAGCTGCCCGACGAACCCGCCGATCTGATCCGCGCCTTCCACGCCGCCTACCAGGAGCGGTACGCCTACCTTCGTTCGGAGCACCCGGCCGAGATCGTGAACTGCCGGCTCACCGCGTTCGGACCACAGCCCGCCGTCACCTTCGCCGCCCCGCCTGACGGCCCGGCACCCGAGCCCACCACCGTGCCGGTGTGGGGGCCGGACGGCTGGACCGACGCCGCCGTCTGGCAGCGGGGCGAGCTGACCGCCGGCGTACGGATCAGCGGGCCGGCGGTCGTCCGGGAAAGCGGAAGTACCACAGTGGTCGGCGCCGGCTGGTGGGGGCGGGTGGATCCGCACGGGAACCTGCTGCTGGAGCGCGCCTGATGGCCCTCGTCGATCCGCCGGCGTACGACGCCGTACTGCTGCGTCAGGCCCGGCACCAGCCGGACCGGCCGCTGTTCGCCGTCGCCGGCCGGCCCGTCGTCACCGCCGGCGAGTACGCGGCGCTCGCCGGCCGGACCGCCGGCGTGCTCGCCGCAGCCGGTGTCGGCCGCGGCGACCGGATCGCCGTCTGGGCCGAGAACAGCATCGCCTGGCTGGTGCTGCTCGCCGCCGCGGCGTGGCGCGGAGCGGCCCTGGTCACCCTGCACCCCGCCGCGACGGAATCGGAGCTAGCCGCCGCATTGCGTCGGACCCGGCCGGTCCGGCTGTTCGCCGCGCGAGAAATCCGGGACCGCGACGTGACGTCGTGCGCCCGGCGCGCAGCGACCGGGCCGGTCACCTTTCTGCCGGCGGACCAGGCCGGCGACGCCCTCGCCGGCCTGCCCGGTTGGGCCGGACCCCCGCCGGATCCGGTCAGCGACCCCGACGCCCCGCTGAACGTCCAGTTCACCTCGGGATCGACAGGCACCCCGAAGATGGTCGTCCTGACCGGGCGGAATCTGGTCCGCAACGCGACCTGGACGGCCCAGGCCGCCGGGATCGGCTCCGCCGATCGGATCTGCTGTCCGCTACCGTTCGCCCACGCGGCCGGCCTCAGCAGCGGCGTGGTGCTGGCGGCGGTCACCGGGGCGCAGCTGTTCCCGGTGCCGCGGTTTCGTCCCGACGACGTGCTCGACGTCGTGCACCGGCACCGGTGCACGGTCGTGCAACTGGTGCCGACGATGGCGACCATGCTCGCCGAACGACTCGACGAACAGCCGGGGCGGTGGGACCTGGCCGCGCTGCGCCTGGGCTTCCTCGGCGGTGCCAACTGCCCACCGGCCCTGCGCACGCGGGTACGCGACACGCTGCGGCTGCGGCGGTTGGCGGTCGTCTACGGGCAGACCGAGGCCGGTCCGACCATCAGCGTCGACCCCGACGACGGCAGTTGCCCGCCGGACGGCTCCACCGTCGGACGGGTACTCCCCGGGTTGCAGGCCCGGATCGTCGCGGTGGACGCCGACGGGTCGCCCCGGCCGCTGCCCGCCGGAGCAGAGGGTGAACTGCAGGTCCGTGGCGAGTCGGTGAGCCCCGGCTATCTCGACGATCCGGCGGCGAACCGGACGGCGTACGACCCGCAGGGCTGGCTGCGCACCGGCGACCTGGCCCGGCTCGCCGCCGACGGCACCCTGACCCTGACCGGCCGGGTGAAGGACCTGATCATCCGGGGCGGGGAGAACGTCAGCCCGGCCGAGGTCGAGGCGGTCCTGCTGACCTGCGAGGGCGTCGCGCAGGCGTGCGTCGTCGGGGTCGCGTCCCCACGCTGGGGCGAGGAGGTGGTCGCGGTGGTGGTCGCCGCCCCCGGGGCGACCCCGCGCCGCGCCGAACTCGCCGCGGCTGCCGCCGGCAGCCTGTCCCGGCACAAGGTGCCGACCGACTGGCACCTCGTGACCGAACTGCCGCTGCTGCCGTCGGGCAAGGTGGACCGGCGGGCGGTCACCGCGATGATCGACGGAGCGGCACGGTGAATCCAATCAGTTCCTGCTTCCTCGACTCGTTGACGGTGACCAGCTTCTTCGGCAACGCCGAGATGCGTGGGGTGTTCAACGACCGGCAGCTGATGCAGGCGTGGCTCGACGTGGAAGCGGCACTCGCTGGCGCCCAGGCCGACACGGGCGTCATCCCGGCCGGTGCGGCGGCGCAGATCGCCGCCGCCGCCCGGGTCGAGTCGCTGGACCTGGCCGCGGTGGCCGCCGACGCCGCCGACACCGTGCATCCGCTGGTGCCACTGGTACGGGCCCTGACCAGGGCGGCCGGCGACGGCGGCCGCTACGTCCATCTCGGCGCCACCACCCAGGACGTCATGGACACCGGGTTCGTGCTGCGCGCCCGAGCCGGACTGGACATCGTCAGCCGGCAGATCGACGAACTGGTCCGCGTACTGCGCCGGCTCGCCCTGCGGCACCGGGACACGGCGATGGCCGCCCGCACCCACGGGCAGCAGGCCCTGCCGACCACGTTCGGATTGCGCTGCGCGGTCTGGCAGAGCGAACTGCAGCGCCACCGGGAGCGGCTGGCCCAGCTCCGGCCCCGACTGCTGGTGGTCAGCATGGGCGGGGCAGCCGGCACCATGGCCGGCTACGGGCCACGGGCCTTCGACATCGAACGCGCCGTCGCCGACCGGCTTGGGCTGGGCGTTGCCCCGACCCCCTGGCACGCCACCCCGGACCGGGTGGTGGAGTGCCTCACCCTGCTCGGGCTGATCGCCTCCACGGCCGAGAAGCTGGCCCGCGAGGTGTACTTCCTCGGCCGTACCGAGATCGGCGAGGCACACGAGCCGCAGCGCGATACCCAGGTCGGCAGCAGCACGATGCCGCACAAGCGCAACCCGATCCGCTGCGAAGCGGTCATCGCCGCGGCCGGCACGGTCCGTGCACAGGTGCCGCTGGCGATGCAGACGATGGTGTCCCAGGACGACCGGGACATGGGCGTCGGGATGGCGCTGTGGAAGCTGGTGCCGGAGTGTTTCATCCTCGTCGGCGGTGCGCTGCAGCGCCTCAACGAGGTCTTCGCTGGGCTCCGGGTCGACGCCGCCCGGATGCGCGTCAACCTGTCCGCCACCGGCGGCCTGGTGCTGTCGGAGGCGCTGATGCTGCGCCTGGCCGGTCCGCTGGGCCGGGAACAGGCGCACCACCTGGTGATGCGAATCGTGCGGGACAGCCTCGACCACGGTCGGCCGTTCGCCGAGCTGCTGCGCGCCGACCCGCAGGTCAGGGCGGCCCTGTTGGACGCGGAGCTGACCCGGCTGCTCGATCCACTCAGCTACGTCGGACACGCGGCGGCCCTGGTCGACCGCGCCCTACTGCAATCGGAGGCGACGTGACGTCGGTACACCTGCACCGTGCGGAGCGGCTTGCGGTGGTGACACTGGACCGTACCGGTCGGCGCAACAGCTTCGACCTGGCCATGCTCGGGCAGTTCGAGCAGGTGCTGCACGAGCTCGGCCGCGACGACACTGTCGAGGTAGTGCTGCTGACCGGTGCCGGCACAGCGTTCTGCGCCGGCACCGACCTGACCGAACTGGCGACTCTTGACGCCGCCACCACCATGGGCGTGCAGCGGCGCACCGCCGAGCTGGTCGAGCGCTGGTACCGCCTGGAGCAGACCACCGTGACCGCGTTCAACGGTCCGGCGATCGGCTCCGGTGCGATCCTCGGGCTGGCCAGCGACCTGCGCCTCGCCGCCGACACCTGCTTCTTCACGTTCCCCGAGGTGGGCTTCGGCATCCCCTTGACCTGGGGCGGCATGGCGATCCTCGCCGACCTGGTCGGTGCCGACCGGGCCAAACGCTGGCTGCTGCTCGGCGAGCGGATCGACGCGGCCCGGCTGCACCAGCTGGAACTGGTGACCGAGTTGGTGCCGCCCGACCGGGTGGCCGATGCCGGCACCGAACTGGCCCACCGGCTGCTGGCGGTGCCGGCGCTGGGCCGGTCGATGACCAAGCGGACCGCCCGGCTGGCCGGCCCGCGCTTCGACGCGGTGGCCACCGACTCCTATCTGGGTGCGCTGAGCGTCGCGCTGCGGCCTGCCGGCCCGTACCGCCGCCCAGCGGCGGACCGGCATCCGGCGGTGGACCGGTGAAGGTCTACCAGGCGATCGCGGACGCGTTGGTCGATCACCGGGTGGACACCGTGTTCGGCCTGCTCGGCGATGCGAACATGTTCCTGGTGGCCGATCTGGTCGCCCGGCACGGGGTCCGGTTCGTGGCGGCCCGCAACGAGAACGCTGCGGTGATGATGGCCGACGGGTGGGCGCGGGTCACCGGCCGGTGCGCGGTGGCCACGGTCACCCAGGGTCCGGGTCTGGCCGCTGCCGGCCCGGCGTTGACCATCGCCCGGCAGGCGGGCACACCGCTGCTGCTGCTCGCCGGGGACACCCCGGCGAGTGACCCGCTGCACGTGCAGAACTTTCCTCAGCAGCCCTTCGCCCTGGCCACCGCCGGTGCCTTCGTGCCGATGACCGGCGTGTCGACGGTGTCGCGCGACGTCGCAGCCGGGGTCCGCGAGGCCGTCGGGCGACCGGGGCCGGTGGTGCTCGACATTGGGTTGGACCTGCAGGATGAACCGGCCGGGGACCGGCCGGCCGTACCGCTCGGGGCCGCTGTCGCGCCGGCCGGACCACTACCGCTGGCACCCGACCCGATGGCGGTCGCCGGGTTGGCGGACCGACTGCGTCGGGCCCGGCACCCGGTGATCCTCGCCGGCCGAGGCGCGGTGCACGCCGGACCTGAGCTGACCGCGTTGGCCGACCGCGCCGGAGCCGTGCTGGTCACCAGCCTGATGGCCGCCGGCCTGTTCGCGGGCCATCCTTACGCCCTCGGCGTTGCCGGTGGGCTGGCCCGCCCGCTGACCCGGGACGTGCTGCGCGAGGCGGATCTCGTCGCGACGTTCGGTGCCTGCCTTAACCGGTGGACGGCCGATCACGGACAGCTGTTCGGCGCCGCGCAGGTGTACAGCGTCGACCGGGATCCGGCGGCGATCGGTGCCCGCTGGCCGGTGCACGGTGGGCTGGTCGGCGACGCGGCGCTGGCCGCCCGGGCGTTGACCGGGGCACTGGAGTCGGCGCGGCCCGGGTCGGAGCCGGACGGCTGGCGTACGCCGCAGCTGGCCCGGGCGATCCGCGACGCCGACCCGTTCGCCGGACTCGGCCCGGAGCCCACCGGTGCCCGGCACATCGACCCCCGCCGGCTGATGGCGATCTGCGCCCGTCGGTTGCCGCTGCCCCGCACGACGGTAGTCGGCGTCGGCCACTTCGGCGGCTGGCCCAACCTCTACCTGGACTCGCCGGCCGTGGACCGCTCGCTGGTCGCGCCGTGGGAGTTCGGCAGTATCGGCGTCGGTGTGGCGTACGCGATCGGTGCCGCGCTCGGCCGCCCGGACCGCCCGGTGGTGGCGTTCGAGGGCGACGGCAGTCTGCTGACCGCGTTGGGTGAGCTGGACACCCTGGCCCGGGTCGGCGCTCCGGTGCTGGTGATCGTGCTGGACGACGGCGCGTACGGGGCGGAGGTGCGCAAGCTGCGACCGGCCGGTGCTGACCCGGGCATCGCCCGCTTCCCGTACCGGGACCTGGCCGCGGTGGCCGGCGCGCTCGGTGTCACCGCGTACCGGGCGCATGACGAGGCCTCCGTTTCGGCGGCGTTCGACGCGCTGCTGCCGCTGACCGGGCCGGTGCTGCTGCACGTGAAGGTAGATCCGGATGTCGTGCAGCAGCACTTCTGAGCCGGTCGCCGGTCAGCTGCCCCAGATCTGTCCGACGCCGTGGCCCAGCTGGCGGGACAGCTCGTCGGCGGTGCGGACCGCGGCGGTGGCGAGCGTGGCGACCTGTTGCGGGCTGTCCAGCCGGAAGATCGGGCCGGAGACGCTGATCGACGCGGTCACCGCGCCGAGCCGGTCCCGCACCGGTGCGCCGACGACCCGCAGGCCGTCCTCGCTCTCCTCGTCGTTGAGCGCCCAGCCGCGTTCCCGCACCCCGGCGAGATCGGCCAGGAAGACGTCGATGTCGGTGATCGTGCGTCGGGTCAGCCGGGCCCAGCCTGCCCCGGCCAGCAGCTCGCGGACCTGGTCGTCGTCCATGTCGATCAACAGCGCCTTGCCGGCCGCGCTGCACCACAACGGAATGCGTCGGCCCAGCCGGGAGACCAGCTGCAGGCTGTGCGACCCGGTCACCAGGTCGATCGAGATCGCGTCCAGGCCGTCGCGGATGGCGAGGTTGACCGACTCGCCCTGCTCCTCGGCCAGCTGGTGCAGCAACGGTCGGGCGATGGCGTGCATGTCGAGCCCGGCCAGGAAGCGGGCGCCGAGGTCGAACACGGTGACTCCCAGCCGGTACGCGCCGGTCTCCTCGTTGCGCTGCAGGAAGCCGGCGTCGGCGAGCGCCCGGAACAACCGGCTGGCGGTCGACTTGTGCAGCCCGAGCTCCCGGCTGACGTCACTGACCTTGCGTTCGGGGGTGTCGCGCCGGAACGCAAGCAGCACGGCCAGCGCGCGATCGAGTGCCTGGGTGCCGGACTCGCGACCGGGGTCGGTGACAGACGACATCTTGCCTTCCCATCCCTGAAGTTGATAGGTTCATAATATAACACAAGGCTCACATGATGGTCCAATCGGTGGTGGTCCATCCGGTTGTGGTCCGTCCCTGTCAGCATTGCGAGGCCCGCATGCCCCTGAACCCGATCGATCTCGAGATCGTCACCGAAGGGCTGATCTCGATCGTGCGGGAGATGCGCCAGACGATCTTCCGCACGGCGCACTCCCCGGTGATCGCCGACGCGCAGGACTTCTCGTGCGCGTTGTTCAACGCGGACGGCGAGATGGTCGCCCAGGGCCGCGACATGCCCGGCCACGTCATCGCGATGCCGGCATCGGTGAAGGAGATCTTCGCCGACTACCGTGACGAGTTCCGGCCCGGTGACATCTACCTGGTCAACGACCCGTACCGCGGCGGCAGCCACCTCAACGACGTCACGCTGATCAGCCCGGTGTTCGTCGACGGAGAGCTGTTCCTGTTCCCCTGCGTACGCATGCACTGGGCCGACATCGGCGGCATGACACCCGGCAGCGTCTCCGGGAAGGCCACCGAGATCCTGCAGGAAGGGCTGCGGGTTCCACCGATCCGACTGGTCGACGCGGGCCAGCCCAACATCGCCGCGACGCGGATCCTCTTCGCCAACGTCCGGATGGCCGACGAACGTCAGGGAGACCTGGAGTCCAGCATCGCCGCCTGCCACACCGCGCAGCGCCGGCTACGCGAACTCGTCGACCGGTACGGCCGCGACCTGATCCTCGGCTGCGTCGAGGCCAACATGGACCGCACCGAGCGGCGACTACGCGACCAGATCCGCGACCTGCCGGACGGCACCTACCACTACGAGGACTACCTCGATCTCTACACCGACGGCGAGTACGACGCCGCCCTGGTGCGCTGCGCGTTGACCATCACCGGTGACCAACTCGTCGCCGACTTCCGCGGCTCGTCGCCGCAGGTCGCCGCCGTCGTCAACTCGTCGCTCGCAATGACCACCGCCGGGGTCTTCATCGCCGTCAAGTCCGCGTTGGACCCTGGCGGGCTGGTCAACCACGGCGCCTTCCGGCCACTGACCGTGCACACCGACCCGGGAACCGTCGTACACGTCACCTACCCGGCACCGGCCAACGCGCACAGCGAGGTCCGCAAACGGGTCATCTCCGCGGTGATGGCCGCCCTCAGCCAGGTCGCTCCGGACCTGATCGCCGCCGACCAGTTCGGTACGACCTTCCAGAACCTGATCGGCGGCATCGACGAACGCACCGGCCAGCCGTACCTCTACTACGATTACCCGGCCGGCGGTAACGGAGGATTCCTCGGGTCCGACGGCCCGAGCGCGATGAACCCCGTCGATCTCGGCGACATCTCCACCATCCAGTCCGTCGAACGGCTGGAAACCGAGATCCCGATCCTCGTCGAAGCGTGTGAGCTGCGTACCGGCTCCGGCGGCGCCGGCCGGCACCGCGGCGGCCTCGGTGCCCGACGGGCCACCCGGCTGCTGGCCACCAGCGGTGCCTACTCGGTACAGACCGACCGCACCACCGTCGCGCCGTACGGACTCTCCACCGGCGCGCCCGGCGCCCCCACCGCCACCTACCTGCGCCGCACCGGCCGGCGGATCGACTTCGACACCCCCGGCAAGGTCGCCGGGCACCGGATGCGCGAAGGCGACGTCCTGGTGATGGAGTCAGCCGGCGGCGGCGGCTGGGGCGACCCGCTCACCCGCGACCCCGACCTGGTGGCCGCCGACGTCGCAGCCGGCTACCTCACCACCGACCAGGCCCTCGACCGCTACGGCGTGGTCTGCGACGACACCGGTCTCCTCGACGAAGCGGCCACCGGCGGCGCCCGCGACCAGGCCCGCGCCGCTCGCCACTGGTACCAGGTCACCACCAGTACCGGGCCGGCCTACACCGGGCAGCGGGGCCGCCGTCGCCTCGTCTACACCAACCCCGCCGACGGTCTGCCCGCCGACACGCTGATCGAACTGCACGGCGCCCACCCCGCACCGCTGCGTGCCTGGGTGCGCCACGACCCCGGCGTCGCCCGGCACCAGGCCGCGCTCGACGACGACGGGCTGCGGATCCTCGGCGCCCAGCCCGGTGACCGCTGCCTGCTGCGGGTCCTGCGCGACGCCCCGGCCCCGACAGGAGGACCGCGATGAGCAAGGTGTTCCGACTACCCGCACCGACCCGGGGCACCACGACCCGCACCCGGCGACCGGACTCCGCTGACGCCGCCCGCCCCGCCCCGGCAGGCCGCCGACCCGGTATCGTCGCCGGTTACCTCAGCCCGCACCCGCCGCACCTGATCTACGGCGAGAACCCGCCGCAGAACGAACCCCGGTCACAAGGCGGTTGGGAAGTGCTGCGCTGGGCGTACCATCGACTCCGCCGCCGGATTCGCGAGGTGCACCGGCCCGACGTGCTGATCGTGCATGCCCCGCACTGGATCACCATGGTCGGCCACCACGTCAACTGTGTACCCAACCCGCGCGGCATCTCCGTAGAGCCGATCTTCCCGCATCTGTTCCGCTACCACTACGACTTCCACACCGACGTACCACTCGCCGAGGCCATCGCCGACGAAGCCGCCGACCTCGGCCTGGTCACCAGCAAGCTGCACGACCCCGGGGTACGGGTCGACTACGCCACCATCGGCGCACTACACATGGTCAACCCCGACTGGGACATCCCGGTGGTGTCGCTGTCGGCCAACAACAACCCGTACTTCTACTCCGACGCGTCCCTCGGCCAGATGGAGGTGCTCGGCGAAGCGACCCGCCGGGCGATCGAGAACACCGGCCGACGCGCCGTGCTACTCGCCTCCAACTCCCTGTCCCACCTGCACTGGCACGAGGAACCCCAGCTGCCCGAGGACATGGAACGCGAGCACCCGTACAACAACCACCAGTACCGCTGGGACATGAAGCTGCTGGAAACGATTCGCCAGGGGCCGACCAGCCGGTTACGCGAACTCATCCCCGAGCACATCGAAGCCACCGCCTCCGAGACGAAGGCCGGCAGCCTCACCTGGCTGCTGTCCGCGCTCGGCTGGCCGGACATCGCCGGCGACGTGCTCGGCTACGGCACGATCATCGGAACCGGCAACGCGGTGGTCGAGTGGACACCGGAGAACGTCGATGACTGACCGTGGAATCCAGGCCGGCGTACTGCTGCCCGGCATGCCGCATCTGCTCGCCGACAAGCCCGCCACCAGTTGGGCGGCGCTGGCCGACTCCGCCCGTACGGTCGGCGACCGGCTGCGTGCCATCGAGCCGGACGTCGTCCTGCTGCTGTCCACCCAGTGGTTCACCGTGCTCGGCCACCAGTTCCAGTGCGACCCGAACCCGCGTGGGGCGCACACCGACGAGAACTGGTACGCCTACGACTACGGCCACCTCAGCTACGACCTGCGCTTCGACGTAGAGTTCACCGAACGCTGGGCGGCCCGGGTGGACGCCGACGGCATGCAGGCACGCCGCACCCGCTACCAGGGCTTCCCGATCGATACCGGGACCATCGTCACCTCCACGCTGCTCGACCCGCAGCGCACCCTGCGCTGGGCGCAGGTGTCGTGCAACCTGTACGCCGACGCCGACACCCTCGCCCAGGTCGGCCGGGCCGGCGCCGAGGCGGCCCGTGACGCCGGTGTCCGAGCGGCGGTGGTGGTGGTCAGCGGACTGTCCTCCGGGCTCATCCAGCAGTGGATCGAGCCGGACCAGGACCGCATCGCCGAGCCGGCACACGACCGGTGGAACGAACGAATCTTGCAGATGCTGACCGCCGGCGACACCGACCAAGTCCTCGCGGTCCGCGAAGACTACGCCCGCCAGGCCCAGGCCGACAGCCAGTTCCGGGCTTTCGCCTTCCTCGCCGGCACCGGAGTCGCCGCAACCCCGGGGCAACTGCACAGCTACGGAGCACTGTGGGGCACCGGCGCTGCCGTCCTGTCCTGGAATCTGCCGGCACCCGCGTGAACGGCGCCGGCCCGCACCGCATGACCGACAGCCCGACCAGCGGGCACCCGAAACACCAACGACAGGAGGAACCCGATGCGTAACGCCGCTGCGGGCTTCGTCGAAGCCGAGGGATTCATTCCGATCTTCGACGCGGTGGACGCCATGGTCAAGGCGACCGAGGTCGAAGTAACCGGAGTCGTACGCCTCGGCGGCGGAATCGTCGCCGTGGCGGTCCGCGGCGACCTCGCCACAGTGGAGGAAGCCGTCGACATCGGCGAGGAGACTGCCCGAGCCAAGACCGGTCGCCCGGTCCGGTCGATCGTCTTCGCCAGCCCATGCGACGCGGTCACCGCGCTGGCCATCGACCCCGGACTCGTCGGCAACTGAGCCGGCCCGGCCGGCGACACAGCCAGAAGGAGAAGTGCCATGTCCTCAGAGAAGGCGATCGGAATCGTGGAGACCCGGGGCATCGTCGCCCTCTCCGCAGGGATCGAAGCCATGATCAAGACCGCGGACGTACGGTGTATCGCCGTCGAACGGGTCACTAGCGGCTATCTCGCCGCTGCTGTGCAGGGCACCCTGGCGGCCGTACGGCAGGCAGTGTCAGCCGGCGAGGCCGCCATCCGTCAACACGGTGACCTGCGCAGCTCGCAGATCTACCCCAAGCCGCATCCGGCCACCTCGGCACTGCTGGAGGAGGGCGAGTCGACCCGGATCCGGGTTGTCATGGCGTCGCTGCAAGGTGACAGCTGATGATCCTCGCGGAAGTGCTCGGCAAGGTCTGGCCCGACCGGATCGTCGCGACCCTTCAGGGTCGCCGCCTGGTGTTGATTCGCGAGCATCCGGACGGGCCGCAGCGGGTCGCCGTCGACCTGATGAACGCCGGCACCGGCAGCACCGTCCTGGTCGCCACCGACGAGGCGGCCGCCGCCGCGACCGGTGAAGCGACAGTCGACGCTGCCGTCGTGGCCCTGGTCGCTGACCAGGGCAGCGGCGTCGCCACCAAGGACTGACCCCCGACACATCCCCGTACCGGCAACGGAAGGTTGAACATGGCAGCCATCGCACCGACGTCGCCCGCTCTGTGGCACCCCGACCTGTACGTCGGTCGGCCCGCCGCCGACGGCCCCGGCCTGTTGCGTAGTTTCGTCGACGGCCGGTTCGTCGATGCGGGGAAGCGGTTTGCGAAGGTGTCGCCGGTGTCCGGGGAGACGGTGTTCGAGGTGGCGGAGGCCGATTCTGCGACGGTCGACGCGGCGGTGGCGGCGGCGCGGTCGGCGTTGCGCGGGCCGTGGGGCGGCATGGCCGAGCGGGACCGGGCGGCGGTGTTGCGGGCGGTGGCCGACGAGTTGGACCGCCGGTTCGATGATCTGGTGGCTGCTGAGGTGGCGGATACCGGTAAGCCGGTCGGTCAGGCCCGGACGTTGGACATTCCGCGTGGGGCGGCGAATTTTCGGGCGTTCGCGGAGATCGCCGCGACGGCGTCGACGGAGTCGTTCACGACGGTCACGTCGTCGGGTGGTCGGGCGTTGAACTACGCGGTCCGTAAGCCTGTCGGCGTGGTCGCGGTGATCGTGCCGTGGAATCTGCCGCTGCTGCTGCTGACGTGGAAGGTGGCTCCGGCGTTGGCGTGCGGCAACGCTGTCGTGGTGAAGCCGTCGGAGGAGACTCCGGCGTCGGCGACGTTGTTGGCGGAGGTGATGGCGGCGGTCGGCGTGCCCGACGGGGTGTTCAACCTGGTGCACGGGTTCGGGCCGGGTGCGGCGGGGGAGTGGCTGACCACCCATCCGGGGGTGGACGCGATCACGTTCACCGGTGAGTCGGCGACGGGGTCGGCGATCATGCGGGCGGCGGCTGACGGGGTGAAGGCGGTGTCGTTCGAGTTGGGCGGCAAGAACGCCGGCCTGGTGTTCGCCGACGCCGACCTGGACGCCGCCGTCGCCGGTTCGGTGCGGTCGTCGTTCACCAACGGCGGTCAGGTGTGTCTGTGCACGGAGCGGCTGTACGTGCAGCGGCCGGTGTTCGACGAGTTCGTGGACCGGCTGGCGGCCGCTGCCCGTGACGCCCGGTACGGTTGGCCCGCCGACGAGACGATTGCGACGATGCCGCTGATCTCGCGGGCGCATCGGGAGAAGGTGCTCGGTTTCTACGACCTGGCCCGCGTCGAAGGTGCCGACGTACGAGCTGGTGGTGGCGTGCCGGCCTTCGGTGATGCCCGCGACGGCGGCGCGTACGTGCAGCCGACGGTGTTGACCGGGTTGGGGCAGTCGGCGCGGCTGGTGTGTGAGGAGGTGTTCGGCCCGGTCTGTCACATCGCCCCGTTCGACACCGAGGAGGAGGCGTTCGCGCTGGCCAACGACTCCGACTACGGGCTGGCCGCGACGGTGTGGACCCGTGATGTGGGGCGGGCGCACCGGGCCGGTGCCCGGTTGGACGCGGGCATCGTGTGGGTGAACACGTGGTTCCTGCGGGACCTGCGTACCCCGTTCGGTGGGGTGAAGGCCTCCGGGGTGGGCCGGGAGGGTGGCGTGCACTCGCTGGACTTCTACTCCGAGTTGACAAACGTCTGTGTGGATCTGACATGAGCGTGACTGTGGATGTTGATGTCGAGGCGGCTGTCGCGGCGCTGACCGGGGCGTACGACTCCGGGGTGCCGTGTGCGCCGTTGCGGGACCGGCTGCGGCCGGTCGGTGACGTGGCGGCCGCGTACGCGGTGCAGCGGGAGTTGGTGGCCGGTTGGACAAGGGCCGGGCGGCGTCGGGTGGGGGCGAAGATCGGGTTGACGTCGCCGGTGGTGCAGGCCGCGTTCGGCGTCTACCAGCCGGATTTCGGGGTGTTGTTCGCCGACATGGCGGTGCCGGATGGTGACGAGGTCGACCTGGGTGGGTTGATCCAGCCCAGGGTGGAGGCGGAGGTGGCGTTCGTGCTGTCGGCGGATCTGCCGGACGGGCCGGCGACCGTGGTCGACGTGCTGCGGGCGACCGACTTCCTGCTGCCGGCGGTCGAGATCGTCGACTCGCGGA
>NZ_JBSWXD010000126.1:0-20777 GCF_056160425.1 Micromonospora sp. ABR4_055 | reverse complement strand
GGGGGGGGTGGGGAAGCAGCCCCGTTGGAGAGTTGGGGGGGGGGTGCGGGGGGGCGCGCTTTGGGGGGGGGGGGGGCGCCCCCCCCCCCCCCCCCCCACCACCCACAGGGTCAGATCGCGAGTAGCCGGTCCAGGAACTCCCGGTACTGCCGCAACGCCATCCGCATCGACTCGGTGTCCGGCGTCTCGTTGTGCCGGTGCGGGTCAAGTTCGACCTGTTCGGCCAGCAGCCGCTCGGCCAGCGTACGGACGGTGTGCCCGACCAGCGACTGAGCCTGCGCCAGGGCGACCTCCGGTTCGTCGACGAACCGGGCCTTGATCTCGTGCCACTCGTCGCGTAGCTCGTCGGCGGCGTCCTCGGTCCAGATGGTGATCGGCGGCAGCGTCACGTCACCCGGCCGCGCCGGCCGGACCGCTACCGGCTCCTCGTCGTGCCCGGCCGCCGGGCCGGTCGGCTCCTCGACTGTGGTCAGCATGGCAGCTTGCTCCTCGTCCTCGTCCTCGTCCTCGTCGTCGTCTTCGTCCGCATCCTCGTCTTCGTCGTCGAACTCCTCGTCGTCGTCCTCGTCGAAGCCGTCGTCGGCGGCGTAGAACAGATCGCCGGCGTCGCCGTGCGCGGTGACGGTCTCCTCGTCGTCCGCCGGGTCGTCATCCGCCCCGGCCGTCGGGCCCGACCGCTCGTCGTCAACCGGGTCGGCCTGCCCATCCGGGCCGGCGGTCGGATCCCCGTCGCCGTTCCTCTCCTGACCGGCGGCTGCGGCGTCCTGGTCGACCGGCCCGGAATCCTCCCCGTCCGACTCGGCGTCGGTCCCCGCCCGTTGCCCGGACGTCGGGTCGTCGTCCGCCTGGTCGTCTGCCTGGTCGTCCGGCTGGCCGGATACTGGTGCCGGCGGCTCGTCCTGGGCCACCGCCGTCGCGGCAGCCGGCGCGCCCCGGTCGTCGTCCTCGCCGTCGTCCTCGCCGTCGGCCGGGCCGCCCGCCGGGCCGTCGGGGTCTCCCGCTGCCCCGGCGGGCGCTGTCGCCGCGGACTCCGCCGGGTCCTGCTGAGCCGACTGCTGGTGCTCGGGTGCGTCGGGGACGGCCGCGCCGCCACCGAGCAGCTGCGTGGCGATCGGCGGCAACGGGCTCGGACCGTTGCGGTCGGCCGGCTTCGGCACGATCATCGGGATCTCCGTCGTCGCCTCGTTGATCGGGTTGTCGTCGAAGGCGGTTCGGGGCGTCGGCACCGGGGTGCCGTGCACGGGACCCGAACCTGCGCCGGTCTCCTCCGGCTTCACCGGCCCGGCGTGTGCAGGGGTGGGGGTGGGCTGCATTGCTGATCCTCCGTCCGCTTCGGCGGGGGCGACCCGGTCCCGGTGTGACCGGAGCCGTCCGCACGGGCGTGGTGCTGGGTGGTGCGCCGACTCGCTGCGCCGGCCACAGCCGACAGGCCCGGCAGACACAGACCACCGGCCCAGGTGCAGTAACCCTGAGCGGAAGGTGCGATCGGCGGGCACCGGGGCCGGGGCCCGCCGGGCAGTGGATGTGCCCGCAGACCTGGACCGTGGCGGCGCACAGCCAAGGTACTCCGGAAGCCGTACCGGCACAGCCCCCGAACCGTCGATTCCGGCCGACCGCTGTCGGGCTCACGACACCGCACGCCGGAGGCCGCGCCACAGCGGTCGGGGCGTACGGAACAATCGGGCACTGTGTCCGTACCAGATGAATCGGCAGCCGGCCCACCGACCACCGCCCGGCGGCCCGCGCCCGGCGACCCGCCGCGGAGCTCCGCGCTCGATCCCGCCGTCGCCGCCCGGCTGCGCCGCACCGCCGACGGCCTGGTCGCCGCCATCGTGCAGCGGCACGGCAGCGGCGAGGTGCTGATGATGGCGTGGATGGACGACGAGGCGCTGCACCGCACCCTCACCACCGGCCGGGCCACCTACTGGTCGCGCAGCCGGCAGGAATACTGGGTCAAGGGCGCCACCTCCGGGCACCACCAGTACGTGCGGTCGGTGCGGCTGGACTGTGACGGCGACGCGGTGCTGGTCACGGTCGAGCAGGTCGGCGCCGCCTGCCACACCGGGGCCGGTAACTGTTTCTTCGACGAGCTGCCGGTGACCGGCACCATCGCCGACCCTCAGGAGAATCGATGATCACCGGTACGGTCAGCCCGGACGAGCCGACCTTTCAGACCCTGGCCCGGCAGCGTCGGGTGGTGCCGGTCACCCGACGGCTGCTGGCCGACGGCGAGACCCCGGTCGGGGTGTACCGCAAGCTCGCCGGCGGACCCGGCACCTTCCTGCTGGAATCCGCCGAACAGGGTGCCGGGTCGGCCGGCACCGCCTGGTCGCGTTACTCGTTCATCGGGGTACGCAGCGCGGCGACGCTCACCGAGTCAGCTGGCGGTGCGCACTGGCTCGGCGATCCGCCCGACGGGGTGCCCACCGAGGGTGACCCGGTCGAGGTGCTGCGGGCGACCGTCGCCGCGTTGACCGGGCCGGCCCCGGACACCGACCCGGTCGGCGGCGGCCTGCCGCCGCTGACCGGCGGCCTGGTCGGCTACCTCAGCTACGACTTCGTCCGCCGGTTGGAGCGGATCCCCGAGCACACCGAGGACGATCTCGCGCTGCCCGAGTTCGGGTTGCTGCTCGCCACCGACCTGGTGGTGCTCGACCATTTCGACGGTACGGCGATCCTGGTCGCCAACGCGGTCCTGCCGGCGGCGGCCGACCCGGTCACTGCGGCAGCCGCCTACCACCACGCGATCGGCCGGCTCGACGCGATGACGACCGCGCTGTCCCGGCCCAACCCGCCGATGGTGTCGATGATGGACGCGCCCGCCGCGCCCGGGCCGGCGGCCCGTAGCCGCACCGCCGCGGGTGCGTACCCCAAGGCGGTCGAGGAGGCCAAGGAGGCGATCCGGGTCGGCGAGTGCTTCCAGATCGTGCTGGCTCAGCGGTTCGAGCGGGACACCTCCGCCGACCCGCTGGACGTCTACCGGGTGCTGCGGGCGACCAACCCCAGCCCGTACATGTACCTGCTGCGGTTCGACGACTTCGACGTGGTGGGCTCCTCGCCGGAGGCGCACCTCAAGGTCACCGTCACCGCCGGCGGCACCCGGCGGGCGATGCTGCACCCGATCGCCGGCACCCGGCGGCGGGGCGCCACCCCGCAGGTCGACGCCGCCCTCGCCACCGAGCTGCTCAACGATCCGAAGGAACGTGCCGAGCACGTGATGCTGGTCGACCTGGGCCGCAACGATCTCGGCCGGGTCTGCCGGCCGGGCACCGTCGAGGTGCCCGAGTTCGCCACCGTCGAGCGGTACAGCCACGTGATGCACATCGTGTCGACGGTCGTGGGCGAGCTGCGCGAGGACCGGACCGCGTTCGACGCGCTGGCGGCCACCTTCCCGGCCGGCACCCTGTCCGGTGCGCCGAAGGTCCGGGCGATGGAGATCATCGAGGAGTTGGAGCCGACCCGACGTGGCCTGTACGGCGGCACCGTCGGCTACTTCGGGTTCGGCGGCGACCTGGACATGGCGATCGCGATCCGGACCGCGCTGATTCGCCGGGGCCGCGCCTACGTGCAGGCCGGCGCGGGGATCGTGGCGGACTCGGATCCGGCCGCCGAGGAACGGGAGACGCAGAGCAAGGCAGCGGCGGTGCTGGTCGCGATCGCCGCCGCCGAGACGCTGCGTCCGGCCCGGTGACCGGTCCGGGCATGTCCGCCGCGCCGGGGCGGGCCCTCGCCGGCACCGCCGTCACCTGTCTGGCCGGAGCCGGCCTGGTGATGTACGCCGCTGGACGGGACTGGGCGGTCGAGGTGACCGGGCGTCCGGCGCCGCTGCCGGCGGTCGAGGTGGCCCGTACCGGTGCCGACGTGCTGCCGTGGCTGCCGGCCGTCGCCCTGGTCGGACTGGCCGGCACCGGCGCGGTGCTGGCCACCCGAGGGCTGGCCCGGCGGCTGGTCGGCGCGCTGCTCGCGGCACTCGGCGTGGCGCTGGCGGCCGGTGGGCTGACGGTGCTGGTCGCTGGTGCCGGTCCGACCGGTCCGACGACGGACAGCACTGTGTCGGCCCCGCAGTGGCCGGCGTCGACGGTGATCGGTGCGGTGCTGCTCGCCGCCGGTGGGCTGGTCACCGCGCTGCGCTCCCGGCACTGGCCGGCGATGGGCGCCCGGTACGAGCGGAGCCGGTCCGGCGGCCGGTCTAGCCGGTCGACGCTGGACGCGTGGAACGCTCTGGACCGGGGCGAGGACCCGACTGACGACGACCCGGGCGCCGACCGGTGACGGTGGCGGCTTCAGCGATGGCGGTTGGCTCATCAGCGGCGTCGGATACCTCGACGGACCGGGCGGCGGCGAGCGTGGCCACCAGCCGGCGGATCTCGTCCCGCTGGTGGGCGCGGGCCCGGTCGGCGCAGATCGCCTCCCAGGCGTTGCCCTTGGCGGTACGTACCCGGTGATCGCCGACCACGGCCCGTTCCATGGTGTGCACGACCTCGGCGGCCAGCGAGACCACGGCCCGGGGGATGGCGATCAGGTCGACATTGGCGTCCCGTGGTGTGCTGCTCATGGCGTCCCCCAGGTGGTTGCGTGGCCGGCGGCTACCGCCGACCAGTCTGCCCGAACCCATGCTGACCGGGGGCTGTTTCACAGCGGTGACCCGCAGGTCAACTATCGCCCAACGGGGCGGGCGGCACCCGTACCACCGGTGTTGATCTGCACCACAGCGGAGCCGGCACCGCCGACACGATATGATCAGTGTCGATGGGGTCCGGTGCTGCCCGGGTGGCCCGGCCCCCGGTTGGTCGTTGGCACGGTGGGTGACGCCCTTCTCACAAAAGTTGGGCATTATGCCCCAGCCCAGATGGTGAGGCGCGCCATACCCCCGACTCCGGCTCACCTGCGTCGCCACCTAGCATCGGGCGCATGACACCCGGAGAGGGGAGTCCGTTGGTGACTGCTGACCAGGAGGACAGCGCCGGACCGTCGGCGCCGGCGCTCGGAGTGCTCGACGAGATCATCGCCGGCGTCCGAGCCGAGGTACAACGCCGCGAAGGGCTGGTCCCGCTGAGCCGGATCCGTGAGCTCGCCGCCGCCGCGCCGCCGCCAATTGACGCCTGCGCAGCGCTGCGCAAGCCTGGGGTCGGGGTGATTGCCGAGGTCAAGCGGGCCTCGCCGTCCAAGGGTGCGCTGGCCGACATCCCGGACCCGGCCGACCTTGCCTCGGAGTACGCCGCCGGCGGTGCCCGCTGCATCAGCGTGCTGACCGAGCAGCGGTGGTTCGGCGGCTCACTGGACGACCTCACCGCCGTACGGGCCGCCGTCGACGTGCCGGTGCTGCGCAAGGACTTCATTGTCTCCAGCTACCAGGTGCACGAGGCCCGCGCCCACGGCGCCGACCTGGTCCTGCTGATGGTGGTAGCGCTGGAGCAGAACGTGCTGGTCGGTCTGCTGGAGCGGATCGAGTCGCTGGGCATGACCGCGCTGGTCGAGGTGCACACCGAGGAGGAGGCCGACCGGGCCCTCGAAGCCGGCGCCCAGGTCATCGGGGTCAACGCCCGTGATCTGCGCACCCTGGAGGTGGACCGGTCGGTGTTCGAACGCATCGCGCCAGGGCTGCCGAACAGTGTCGTCAAGATCGCCGAGTCGGGGGTGCGCGGGCCGCACGACCTGATCCGGTACGCGTCGGCCGGCGCCGACGCCGTCCTGGTCGGTGAGGGCCTGGTGACCCAGAAGAGCCCCCGGGACGCGGTCGCCGAGCTGGTCAACGCCGGCAACCACCCGGCGACGCCGAGGCCGGTCCGATGAACGCCCCGAACGTCACCGGCGTCGACGCGCCGGGCACCGGCGTGGGGTCCGCCGCGCTGCCCGACGACACCGGCCACTTCGGCCGCTACGGCGGACGCTTCGTCCCGGAGGCGCTGATCGCCGCCCTCGACGAGCTGGATGTCGCGTACCGCAAGGCGATGTCCGACGACGGCTTCCGGGCCGACTTCGACCGACTGCTGCGCGACTACGCCGGCACCCCGTCGCTGCTCTACCGGGCCGAGCGGCTGTCCGCGCAGGTCGGCGCGACGGTGCTGCTCAAACGGGAGGACCTCAACCACACCGGCGCGCACAAGGTGCGCAACGTGCTCGGCCAGGCGTTGCTGACCCGGCGGATGGGCAAGCCCCGGATCATCGCCGAGACCGGCGCCGGTCAGCACGGTGTGGCCAGTGCCACCGCCGCCGCCCTGCTGGACCTCGAATGCGTGGTCTACATGGGCGAGGTAGACACCGAACGGCAGGCACTCAACGTGGCCCGGATGCGGATGCTCGGCGCCACCGTGGTGCCGGTGACCACCGGGTCGCGTACCCTCAAGGACGCGCTCAACGAGGCGCTGCGTGACTGGGTGGCCAGCGTCGACCACACCCACTACCTGATCGGCACCGCCGCCGGCCCGCACCCGTTCCCGGTGATGGTCCGCGACTTCGTGCGCGGCATCGGCGACGAGGCCCGCCAGCAGTGCCTGGACAGCCTCGGCGCGCTCCCGGACGCGGTCACCGCCTGCGTCGGCGGCGGCTCCAACGCCATCGGCATCTTCCACGCCTTCGTCGGCGACGACCAGGTCCGGCTGTACGGCTTCGAGGCCGGCGGGGACGGGGTGGCCACCGGCCGGCACGCGGCCAGCATCACCGGCGGTGCCGCCGGAGTGCTGCACGGTGCCCGTACCTACCTGCTGCAGGACGACGACGGGCAGACCCTGGACTCGCATTCGATCTCGGCCGGGCTGGACTACCCGGCGGTCGGGCCGGAGCACGCCTGGCTGCACGACGCCGGCCGGGCCCGCTACCAGCCGGTCACCGACGCCGAGGCGATGACGGCGTTCCAGCTGCTCTGCCGCACCGAGGGGATCATCCCGGCGATCGAGAGCGCACACGCGCTCGCCGGCACCCTGCGGATCATCCCGGAACTCACCGCCGAGCTGGGGCGCGAGCCGACCATCGTGGTCAACCTCTCCGGGCGCGGCGACAAGGACGTACACACCGCCGGCGCCTACTTCGGCATTCTCGACGGGCAGGACCGACTCGACGGGCAGGACCGATGAGCATCTCGGTGGCGTTCGACAAGGCCCGGGCCGAGGGCCGCGCCGTGCTGGTCGGCTGCATGCCGGCCGGCTTCCCCAGCGTCGACGACAGCATCGTCGCGATGCGGGCGATGGTCGACGCCGGGGTCGACGTCATCGAGGTCGAGCTGCCCTACTCCGACCCGGTGATGGACGGCCCGGTGATCCAGCGGGCCAGCGACATCGCCCTGGCCGGCGGGGTCCGCACCGCCGACGCGCTGCGGATCATCGAGGCAGTCGCCGCGACCGGCGCGCCGGTGGTGACCATGACCTACTGGAACCCGATCGAGCGGTACGGCGTCGACGCCTTCGCCCGTGACCTGGCGGCGGCCGGCGGCACCGGGCTGATCACCCCGGACCTGATCCCGGACGAGGCGGACGAGTGGCTGGCCGCCTCGGACGCGTACGGCCTGGACCGGACCTTCCTCGTCTCGCCGTCGTCGACCGACGCGCGGCTGGCGATGACCGTGCGGCACTGCCGGGGTTTCGTCTACGCCACCGCGCTGATGGGTGTCACCGGGGCCCGCGAGCAGTCGTCCGGCGCGGCACCGACCCTCGTCAGCCGACTGCGCCAGCTCACCGACCTGCCGGTCGGCGTCGGTCTCGGGGTGGGCAACGGTGCCCAGGCGGCCGAGGTCGGTTCGTTCGCCGACGGGGTGATCGTCGGCAGCGCGTTGATCCGGTGCCTGCTGGACGGGGCAGACCTGCCCGCCGGGCTGGCCGCGTTGCGGTCGCTCAGCGGTGAACTCGCCGCCGGGGTACGTGCCGTGACCCGGTGAAGCGGGTTGGGCGTCTTGGCAAAGCAGGCACCGTGACCTGGTCAGCCGGCGACACGCCTGACGCTGGCTGACCGGGGGTCACTGGTTCGGGGTCCACGACGGTAGCGTGTGCACCCGTGACACTCGCCGCGATCCCCAGCCCGGCCACCGCTGTCTGGCAACTTGGTCCGATTCCCATCCGGGCGTACGCGCTCTGCATCGTCCTCGGCATCGTGGTGGCCAGCGCGGTCACCGAGTACCGGCTCCGCCAGCGCGGGGTCCGGCCGTGGGCGGTGCTGGACATCGCCATCTGGGCGGTGCCGTTCGGCATCCTCGGTGCCCGGCTCTATCACGTCATCTCCTCGCCGCAGGCGTACTTCGGAGCCAACGGCAACCCGATCGAGGCGTTCTACATCTGGCAGGGCGGTCTCGGTATCTGGGGCGCTGTCGCCGGTGGCGCGGTCGGTGCCTGGCTGGCCGGCCGACAGCTGGGCATCCCGCTCAGCGTGATCGCCGACGCGCTCGCTCCCGGCCTGCCGCTCGCCCAGGCCGTCGGCCGGTTCGGCAACTGGTTCAACAACGAGCTGTACGGCGGCCCGACCACCTTGCCGTGGGGCCTGCAGGTGCACCAGATGGACCGCAGCAACCCCGGTCAGGCGCTGCGCGACCCGGATGGCAACCCGGTGCTGGAGCCGGGGCTGTACCACCCGACGTTCCTGTACGAGGCGATCTGGAACGTCGGTGTCGCCGCGCTGGTGCTGCTCGCCGAACGCCGTTGGAAGCTCGGTGCCGGTCGGGCGTTCGCGGTGTACGTGGCGGGCTACACCGCCGGGCGGTTCTGGATCGAGATGATGCGGACCGACGAGGCCAACGAGATCTTCGGTGTCCGGCTGAACGTGTGGACCTCGGCGGTGGTCTTCCTGGCCGCGCTGGTCTATCTCGTCCGGGTACGCGGCCCGCAGCAGTTCCTCGTCCCGTTGGACGAGGAGGGCCGGCCGATGCCGCCCGTCGGCGGGTCGACGTCGGCCGACGCCGGCTCGGACGAGGCCGGGCCGGGCGCCGCTGGCTCGGGCGCCGCTGGCTCGGGCACCGCCGGGCCGGCCAAGAGCGGGGCGACCGGATCCGGGGCAGCCGGTGAGGTGTCCCAGGTCGACGTGTCGGGCAAGAAACCCGCCGCCGAGTTGGCCGCCGGCTACCGGGTGGTCACCGAGGAACAGTTCCGGCGGTACGAGAGCACCGGTGAGCTGCCGGCCGAGACCACCGCCGGGACCGGCATCGAGGCCACGTCGGCGGCCGAGATCACTCCGGCGGCCGCGACCGAGCCGGCCGCTGACCCGTCGGCCGCCGAGCCGACCGACACCGCGACCGGCACCGGCACCGACGGCGTCGCTGGAGCCGACGCCGAGACCGGTGCCGGCACCGGCAAGACCGGAAGCTGACCGCCGGTCGGCGGGCGCCGGCCGACCGGGGGAGAGGGGGCGGGATGCGTACTGCGGTCGTGGTGGGGGCGGGTATCGGCGGTCTGGCGGTCGCCGGTGCCCTGGCCCGCACCGGTTGGCGGGTCACCCTGCTGGAACGTGAGGACCGGGTCCGGTCCGACGGCACCGCCCTGGTGCTCTGGCCCAACGGTGTTCGCGCGTTGCGGGCGTTGGGCCTCGGTGCCGGGCTGGAAGCGATCGCCACCCCGGTGTCGCACACCGGGGTACGTCGCCCCGACGGGCAGTGGCTGGTGCAGCCCCGGCCGCAGCCGGAGGACCGCGCCCCCGTGGTGGTGCACCGGGAGGATCTGCACGACGCGCTGATCGCCGGTCTCGGCGAGCAGGCCGAGATCCGCACCGGGGTGACCGTGAAGGGCCTGCGGCCGGCGGTGGACCGGCCGGCGGTGACCATCGGCAGGGGCGTCGTCGAGGCCGATCTGGTGGTGGCGGCGGACGGTGTGCACAGCGCGTTGCGTCCGGCGTTGGCCCCGGGCAGTTCGGTGGTCAGCTCCGGGTGCTCGGCCTGGCGGGCGGTGATTCCCTGGTACCGGGCGCCGCAGCTGGCCGCCGGCCAGGTCGGCGGCGAGATACTCGGCGCCGGCTACCGGTTCGTCTCGGCGTCGCTGGGTGAGCGGGGTTCGGCCGGCGGCTCCAGCCGGGGCGGCATCTACTGGGTGGCGACGGCCGCCGGGGCCTCCCGCCCGGAGCCGCCGGCGACCCAGCTGACCCTGCTGCGCCGCTGGTTCGCCGGCTGGCCGGCCCCGGTGGGCGAGCTGCTCGCCGCCACCGAGCCGGCTGACCTGGTCCAGCAGGAGGTCCGCGAGCTGCGGCCGCTACCCCCGGCGTACGGGTTCCCGGTCGGGCCGGGCGGTGTGGTGCTGCTCGGTGACGCGGCACACGCGATGCCGCACCATCTCGGGCAGGGCGCCTGTCTGGCGTTCGAGGACGCGGCGACGCTGTGCGCCCTGGTGCGGGACACCGTGCCGGGTCCGGCGCTGGCTGCGGCGGTCGAGTCGTACAGCCGGTTGCGCCGGCCACGGGCGGTGGCGATGGTGCGCCAGACCCGGCGGATGGCGGCGGTGCTGTCGGCGCGGGGCCGGCTGGCGCTGCGGGCCCGGGACGCAACGCTCGGCACCATCAGCCCGCGGCTGATGGGCAGTGTGGCAGCCACCGCCGCGCAGTGGCAGCCGCCGCCGTCCTGACCGTGTTGCCCGCGGCGAGTGGGCTGGTCGCCTGCGGGGTGTGGGCCGGTCAGCCGCCGGGGTGGGCGGTGGGCTCGGCGACACAGGAGGTGCCCACCCGGCGGAAGCCGAGCCGGTGGTAGAGCATCGCCACGTCGTCGTCGCCGGCGGCCAGGAAGATCAGGTCGACGCCGGTGGCGAGCGCGTGCCGGGCCAGCGCGGCGGTGACGGCCGATGCCAGGCCCTGACGTCGGGCCGGTGCCACGGTGCCGACGCCGACGATCTCGGCGACGTCGTCGACCCGGTTGAGTGATCCGACGGCGGCCGGCTGGCCGCCGGCCGGCAGCACGGCCAGGGCGATGGTGTGGCTGCCGTCGGCGATCGCCGACCGTTCGTGCTCGACCAGAGCGTCCGGCAGGGCCGGGTCGACGATGGTCGGGGCCGGTGGGGCGGCGGTGGCGAGCCCGCCGGAGGCCGGCGCGGGCTGCCCGGCCGGGTCCGGTGCGCCAACGCCGGGACCGCCATTGTCGACAGTGGGAAATGTCACTGTAACAATCTCGGGGGCGTCGGCGCCGACGGTCGGCAGCCCGGTGCCGGTGCCGCCGGACGGGCCGAACGCCGCCTGGGCGATGGTGAACCAGGTGGTGAGATCGGCCGCGAAGCCGAATGAGTCCGGGTCGAGCAGCCGCACCGGCCGGTCGGCGAACCGGTCAACCGGGGGCAGAGCGGTCGGGTCGAGCACCATCAGCGGAGCCTGGCGCACGCCGAGCCCGGCCGACCTGGCCACCGCCAGCAGGTCCGGGTTGATCTCGTGGATCCATCCGAAGGACTCGGGAAGGCCCAGTTCGCGCTGCCGGGCGCGTACGGTGGTGATGTCGGCGGCGGCCGGCGGTGCGGTCACGCCTACCCGGGGACGGGCGTAGAACGGCCAACCCGCCTCCTCCTTCCGCACGAAAAGTACATAGTCACCTAGCTCTTCGGGGCGGGCGGCAGCACGCGGTACGGCATCGCAGAACCGGTCCAGCCGATCGAGGAGTGCGTTCTCCTGGTTGGCCACCTTGTGAGACTACACGTCCCATACAATGGACGTGTGATCAATTCGCACTGGTGATGTCCGGTGGCCCCTCACGTAGACTCAGAAAACTCTCCAGGGCCGACGTCGTCCCGAAACCTGTTCATGCGCGAGTGACGACAGGAGGCCCGGTGGTTCTTCCGTACCCGCAGGGACCGCACCCCTGCCCGCCGCAGGCATCCCAGCCGCCGGCGCAGGGTCTCTACGACCCCGCCCACGAGCACGACGCGTGTGGTGTCTCTTTCGTGGCGGACCTCAACGGCCGCCGCTCGCACGACGTGGTGGCCAAGGGCCTGGCCGCGCTGTGCCGGCTCGACCACCGTGGTGCGCGGGGTGCGGAGCAGAACACCGGTGACGGCGCCGGCATCATGATCCAGGTCCCGGACGAGTTCCTGCGGGCCGTCGTCGACTTCGACCTGCCGCCGGCCGGGCAGTACGCCACCGGCCTGGTGTTCCTGCCCGCTGAACCGGCCGACGAGGCCCGGGTCCGCCGGATCGTCGAGAAGTACGCCCTGGTCGAGGGCGCCGACGTGCTCGGCTGGCGGGACGTGCCGGTGCAGCCGGACGGGCTCGGCGAGACCGCCGACGCCGCCCGCCCCCGGATCGCGCAGCTCTTCCTGTCCGCGCAGCGGCTGACCGACTCGGCGGCCGGCCCGGCCGGCACTCCGTTGGCCGGGCTGGACCTGGACCGGGTGGCGTTCTGCGTACGCAAGCAGGCCGAGCGGGAGAGCGCCGAGCGCGGCGCGACCGCCTACTTCCCGTCGCTGTCCGGCCGGACCATGGTCTACAAGGGCATGCTCACCCCCGACCAACTGCCCGAGTTCTACCCCGACCTGCGCGACGAGCGGGTGGCCAGCGCGATCGCCCTGGTGCACTCGCGGTTCTCCACCAACACGTTCCCGTCCTGGCCGCTGTCGCACCCGTACCGGTTCATCGCGCACAACGGCGAGATCAACACGATCCGGGGCAACAAGAACTGGATGAACGCCCGCGAGGCACTGCTCGCCACCGGTGACATCCCCGGCAACATCCGCCGGCTGTTCCCGGTCTGCACCCCGCAGGCGTCCGACTCGGCTAACTTCGACGAGGTCCTCGAACTGCTGCACCTGGCCGGGCGCAGCCTGCCGCACGCCGTACTGATGATGATCCCGGAGGCCTGGGAGAACGACCCCGGGATGGAGCCGGCGAAGCGTGACTTCTACCGCTTCCACGCCAGCTTGATGGAGCCGTGGGACGGTCCGGCCTCGGTTGCCTTCACCGACGGTGAGCTGGTCGGTGCGGTGCTGGACCGCAACGGGCTGCGGCCGGGCCGCTGGTGGCGCACCAGTGACGGCCTGGTGGTGCTGGGCAGCGAGGCCGGCGTGCTCGACCTCGACCCGGCGACCGTGGTCGCCAAGGGCCGGCTGCGGCCGGGCCGGATGTTCCTGGTCGACACCGCCGTCGGGCGCATCGTCGAAGACGAGGAGATCAAAGCCGAGCTGGCTGCCGCCCACCCGTACGGCGACTGGCTGCACGCCGGCCTGATCGACCTGCGGGACCTGCCGGAGCGGGACCACATCGTCTACGCGCACGACTCGGTGCAGCGCCGCCAGCAGACCTTCGGCTACACCGAGGAGGAGCTGAAGATCCTGATCGCGCCGATGGCTCGCAAGGGCATCGAGCCGATCGGATCGATGGGCACCGACACCCCGATCTCGCCGCTGTCGACCCGGCCCCGGCTGCTGTTCGACTACTTCCACCAGCTGTTCGCCCAGGTCACCAACCCGCCGCTGGACGCCATCCGGGAGGAGATGGTGACCAGCCTGCAGTCGACCATCGGCCCGGAGGCCAACCTGCTCGACCCGGGTCCGGCGTCCTGTCGGCAGATCGTGCTGCCGTACCCGATCATCGACAACGACGAGCTGGCCAAGATCCTGTCCATCGACGAGGACGGCGACCTGCCCGGCTTCAAGGCGGTCCGGGTCTCCGGCCTGTACCCGCTGCGTGACGGCGCCGCCGGCATCAAGGCCCGGCTCACCGAGATCTGCCGGCACGTGTCCGAGGCGATCGAGGACGGCGTACGGATCTTCGTCCTGTCGGACCGGGACTCGACCGTCGACCTGGCGCCGATCCCGTCGCTGCTGCTCACCGCCGCCGTGCACCAGCATCTGGTGCGTGAGCAGACCCGCACCCAGGTGGCGTTGCTCGTCGAGTCCGGCGACTGCCGCGAGGTGCACCACGCCGCCGTGCTGATCGGCTACGGCGCCGCCGCGGTCAACCCGTACCTGGCCTTCGAGTCGGTCGAGGACCTGATCGCCACCGGCGCGCTGGCCGGTATCACCTCCACCGAGGCGATCGGCAACTACGTCAAGGCGCTCGGCAAGGGCGTGCTCAAGATCATGTCGAAGATGGGCATCTCGACGGTCTCCTCGTACTGCGGGGCCCAGGTCTTCGAAGCGGTCGGCCTGGACCCCCGGCTGGTCGAGCGCTACTTCGCCGGCACCCCGGGCACCGTCGGCGGGGTCGGGCTGTCCGGCATACACGCCGAGGTCGCCGCCCGGCACGACCGCGCGTACCCGTCGAACAGCGCCGAACGCTCGCACCGCCGCCTCGACGTCGGCGGCGAGTACCAGTGGCGGCGTGAAGGTGAACTGCACCTGTTCAACCCGGAGACGGTGTTCCTGCTGCAGCACGCCACCCGCTCCGGGCAGTACGACGTGTTCCGCCGCTACACCGCCACCGTCGACGGCCTGGCCGCCGAGGCCGGCTCGCTGCGTGGGCTGTTCACCCTGCGCGACGGGGTCCGCGAGCCGGTGCCGATCGACGAGGTCGAACCGGCCAGCGAGATCGTCAAGCGGTTCTCCACCGGCGCCATGAGCTACGGGTCGATCTCCGCCGAGTCGCACGAGACCCTCGCCGTCGCGATGAACCGTCTCGGCGGGCGGTCCAACACCGGCGAGGGCGGCGAGGACGTCGACCGGCTCTACGACCCGGCCCGCCGTTCGGCGGTCAAGCAGATCGCCTCCGGCCGGTTCGGTGTCACCAGTGAGTATCTGGTCAACGCCGACGACCTGCAGATCAAGATGGCGCAGGGGGCCAAGCCGGGTGAGGGCGGCCAGTTGCCCGGCAACAAGGTGTGGCCGTGGATCGCCAAGACCCGCCACGCCACCCCCGGCGTCGGGCTGATCTCCCCGCCGCCGCACCACGACATCTACTCGATCGAGGACCTCGCCCAGCTGGTGCACGACCTCAAGTGCGTCAACCCGGCCGCCCGGGTGCACGTCAAGCTGGTCAGCGAGATCGGCGTCGGCACTGTCGCCGCCGGCGTCGCCAAGCTCAAGGCCGACGTCATCCTGATCTCCGGGCACGACGGCGGCACCGGTGCGTCCCCGCTGAACTCGCTCAAGCACGCCGGCACCCCGTGGGAGCTGGGCCTGGCCGAGACCCAGCAGACGCTGCTGCTGAACAAGCTGCGTGACCGGGTCACCGTCCAGGTCGACGGCCAGCTCAAGACCGGCCGGGACGTGCTGATCGCGGCGCTGCTCGGCGCCGAGGAGTACGGCTTCGCCACCGCCCCGCTGATCGTCTCCGGCTGCGTGATGATGCGCGTCTGCCACCTGGACACCTGCCCGGTCGGCATCGCCACCCAGAACCCGGTGCTGCGGGAACGCTTCACCGGCAAGCCGGAGTTCGTGGAGAACTTCTTCCTGTTCCTCGCCGAGGAGGTCCGCGGCTACCTGGCCGAGCTGGGCTTCCGGTCAATCGACGAGGCGATCGGCCGGGCCGACCTGCTGGACACCACGCCGGCCGTGGAGCACTGGAAGGCCAGGGGCCTGGACCTGTCCGCGGTGCTGCACGTGCCGGCGCTGCCGGCCGGTGCCGCGCTGCGCGGCGTCCGCGCCCAGGACCACGGTCTGGACAGGGCCCTGGACAACGAGCTGATCACCCTGGCCGGACCGGCGTTGACCGAGCGGACCCCGGTGCGGGCGTCGGTGCCGGTCCGCAACGAGCACCGCAGTGTCGGCGCGATGCTCGGCGGCGAGGTGACCCGCCGGGTCGGCGGGGCCGGGCTGCCCGACGACACCATCGAGTTCACCCTGACCGGCACCGCCGGGCAGTCGTTCGGCGCGTTCCTGCCGCGCGGGGTGACGCTGCGGCTGGTCGGCGACGCCAACGACTACGTCGGCAAGGGCCTGTCCGGTGGTCGGCTGATCGTCCGCCCGGACCCGGCGGCCCCGTTCGCGGCGCCCGGTGGCGCCGGTGCCGAGGAGCAGATCATCGCCGGCAACACCATCCTGTACGGGGCGACCGCCGGTGAGCTGTTCCTCCGCGGGCGGGTCGGCGAACGGTTCGCGGTGCGTAACTCCGGTGCGGTCACCGTCGTCGAGGGCGTCGGCGACCACGGCTGCGAGTACATGACCGGCGGTACGGTCGTCGTGCTCGGCCCGACCGGGCGCAACTTCGCCGCCGGCATGTCCGGCGGTACGGCGTACCTGTGGCGCCTCGACGAGAACCTGGTCAACCGGGAGCTGGTGGATCTGGAGCCGGTGGCCGCCGACGCCGAGCCGATGCTGCGTGAGCTGGTCGAGCGGCACTTCGCCGAGACCGACTCGGCGGTGGCTGAGGCGCTGCTCAAGCGCTGGCCGGAGGCGGTGGAGGAGTTCACCGTGGTGGTCCCGCGCGACTACCGACGGGTGCTGGAGACGATGAGGGCCGCCGAAGCCGCCGGCCGTGACGTGGATGAGGCCGTCATGGAGGTGGCTCGTGCCTGACCCGACCGGATTCCTGCGGATCGACCGGCGGCTGCCGCATCGCCGACCCGTGCCGGTGCGGATCATGGACTGGCGGGAGGTCTACCCGCCGGCCACCGATGAGCTGATCCGCGAGCAGGCGACCCGCTGCATGGACTGCGGCATTCCGTTCTGCCACGACGGCTGCCCGCTGGGCAACCGCATCCCGGACTGGAACGACCTGGTCCGTACCGGTGGCTGGGCGTCGGCGATCGAGTCGCTGCACGCCACCAACAACTTCCCGGAGTTCACCGGCCGGCTCTGCCCGGCGCCCTGTGAGGCGGCCTGCGTGCTGGGTATCGCCGGCGGCGCGCCGGTCACCATCAAGCAGGTCGAGGTGGAGATCATCAACCGGGCGGTCGGCGCCGGTCTGGTCACTCCGCATCCGGTGCCGGAGCCGTCCGGGCGGCGGGTCGCGGTGGTCGGTTCCGGCCCGGCCGGGCTGGCCGCCGCCCAGCAGCTGGCGCGCGCCGGGCACGCGGTCACCGTCTTCGAGCGTGACGACGCCATCGGCGGCCTGATGCGGTACGGCATCCCCGACTTCAAGTTGGAGAAGGAGCACATCGATCTGCGGTTGGCCCAGTTGGCGGCCGAGGGCGTGCAGTTCCGCACCGGAGTGAACGTCGGCGTCGACGTGACCGCCGAGCAGTTGCGCGCCGACCACGACGCGGTGCTGCTGGCCTGCGGGGCGCTGGCCGGCCGGGACACCCCGGCGACGCCGGGCCGGGCGCTTCGCGGGGTGCACCTGGCGATGGAGCACCTGGTCGAGTCGAACCGGGTGGTGGCGGCTGCGGCGGCGCACGCCCGCACGGCCGAGGCGGCCGGGGTGGTGGCCGTCGAGCCGCCGTCGGAGTCCGGGTCATCGCACGTGGACGGCGTACCGGTGGACCGGCCGGCGATCGACGCGGCCGGCCGGCACGTGGTGATCATCGGCGGGGGTGACACCGCCGCCGACTGCCTCGGGGTGGCGCACCGGCAGGGTGCGGCCGGGGTCTACCAGCTGGACCTCTACCCGGAGCCGCCGAGCGCCCGCGACGAGGCCCGGGACCCGTGGCCGACCTGGCCGTGGGTGCTGCGCGAGTACCCGGCGCACGAGGAGGGCGGCGAGCGGGTCTTCGCCGTCGCGGTGCAGGAGTTCGTCGACGACGGCACCGGCGCGGTACGGGCGGTCCGCATCGCCGAGGTGACAGTGACCAAGCGTGACGGCGAGCGGATCCTGACCGTGGTGCCGGGCACCGAGCGGGAGCTGCCGGCGGACCTGGTGCTGCTGGCGATCGGCTTCGAGGGCACCGAGCAGCAGCCGTTGCTGGAGCAGCTGCGGCTGGTCCGTAACCGGCGCGGGGCGATCGACTCCGACGGTGACTGGCAGACCGCCACCAAGGGGGTCTTCGTCGCCGGTGACATGCACCGGGGGGCGTCGTTGATCGTGTGGGCGATCGCCGAGGGACGGGCGGCGGCGGCCGCCATCCACTCGTACCTCGGTGGGGTGGGGGAGCTGCCGGCACCGGTGGTGCCGACGGCGCAGCCACTCGCCGCCCGCTGACCAGGACCGTTCCGTTCGGCCCTGCTGAAGATCTGCTGGTCTTCGGTGGGGCCGTTCCTCTTTCGGGGATGCGGATGTTTCGATAGCATTACCGGCTAGTAACAACCGTTACTCCCCACGGCCACGCGCGCGGCCACGAGGATCCCCCCATCCTTGTGAGGTCCGTCCATGCCCCTTCGTCCCCTGGCCCGCGCCGCCGTCGCGCTGGCCGTCACCCTCGGCGCCACCGGCGTCGGCATCGGCGCGGCCACCGCTCCGGCGCACGCCGCACCCGCCGCCGTGCACTATGTCGCCCTCGGCGACTCGTTCTCCTCCGGCGTCGGCGCCGGCCCCTACGAGACGACCTGCCTGCGCAGCGACCGCTCGTACGCGCCGCTGTGGGCGGCCGCCAACGCGCCGGCCAGCTTCCGCTTCGTCGCCTGCGGCGGTGCGGTCACCGACGACGTGCTCGACAACCAGCTGTCCGCGCTCGACGCCGGCACCACGATGGTCACCATCACCATCGGCGGCAACGACGCCGGATTCGCCGACGTCGTGCTGAGCTGCCGGCTGGGCAGCGAGTCCTCCTGCGCCAGCGCGGTCGACCGGGCCGAACGGTTCGCCACCACCGAACTGCCCGGCCGGCTCGACACCACCTACGCCGCCATCCGACAGCGGGCACCGGACGCGCAGCTGATCGTGCTCGGCTACCCGCGCCTGTTCGACGAGGTCCGCTACTGCGGCCTGTTCAGCATGAGTCTGACCAAGCGGTCCATCATCAACGACGCGGCGGACCTGCTGGCCGACGTCACCGCCGCCCGCGCGTCGGCCGCCGGGGCCACCTTCGTGGACACCCGGCCGCAGTTCGCCGGGCACGGCGTCTGCGCCGGCAGCCCGTGGATCAACGACTTCTCCGCGTTGATCGCCGCGTACCACCCGAACGCCGCCGGCTACCGCGACGGCTACCTGGCCGCGCTCAACACGGTCACCGGCTGACAGGCAGTGCCGCCCACCTGACGGCGCTACGTACCTGGCGGTCCGGTCCCCGCCCGCACCACGGGGACCGGGCCGCCCGTCAGGTGGCCGCCTGGTCCCGGTTGCTGTCGCCACCGCGGTCGTCGCCGGGAGTCGTTCGGTTGCTGAGGAAGTAGGCACCGAGCGCGCCAGCCAGGGTGCCGAAGACGACGACCGAGTACGCGGCCAGAATCAGCTCCAGGCCTTGGGCGAACGGATCCCGCGCCGCCATCCGCTGACCGGTGATCGTGGTGAGCGTGACGTCGTGCAGCGCCTGCGCGTAGCTCGGATAGGAGCCGGAGACCACGAGCAGCTGGCCGGCGGCGAGGATGAGGCTCACCGTCACCGCGAAGAGCCAGGCGAGCCGGTCGGTGAGCAACCGGCCGGCGGAGCGTGAACCCCGTACCGCCGCGGTGATCGCCGCACCGGCGCGGGCCGTCCGCAAGGCCAACGCCACCCGGGCGAACCGCAGCACCGGAACGGCCAGGAAGAGCAGCTGCCACCAGTTGCGCCGCCAGAACCGGCCCGGGTGATGCCGGCCCAACCAGGCCCGCAGCGAGAATTCGGCGACGAAGACCACCCACAAGGCCCAGCTGGCCGCGCCGAGCACGGCGGCCGTCGGCGGATGGGTGGTGACGAACTGGCCGATCACCAGCAGCAGGAACAGTACACCGAGGACACCGAGCGGCTTGTCGAGACGGTCGGCGAGCCGGCGCAACATCGTGTCGCGTTCCGTGTCGTCGAGCTCGGTCTCCTCGTGCTCCGAATGGTCGCGGGTGCCGTGCCCGGTCTCCCGGCCGTCGGCGTCGGCGCCGTCGTTGTCGCCAGGTCGCATCGATCGCACTTCCGACGGTCGTCGGGACACTCTGATTACGGATACTAGGCGCATTTCGGGCTCGGCGCCGGCACTACCGTCCGATCCCGGGTGTCGACGATGCCGGTCCGGCGTCCGGCCGGCCACGCTGCAATCTATGCAGGTGAATGCGCATTGTTCATCGATACCGTCAGCGATAAGATCATTGCCGGGGGTCTTTGATGAGTGGGACGCCAGGGCTGGGTGTCCGCTCAGTGAGGAGCACCGCCTTGCGTCTCCGTCAACTATTGGTAGTGGCCGTGACGGCACTCGTGGCCGCCGTCACGACTCCGTCGACAGCCGCTGGCGCACCGCAGCAGATCATCGGCGGCGACACCGTCTTGTCAGCGCCCTGGGCAGCCGCTGTCTACAGCGACGGCTCGTTCAGATGCTCCGGCTCGATGATCGCCTCCCGCTGGGTGCTCACCGCCGAGCACTGCATCGGCGGCTCGATGTCGGTACGGGCCGGCAGTGTCCATCACGCCACCGGCGGCCAGGTGAGCGCGGTCAGCGCGACCTACTCCCAGTACGGATACCTATACGACATCGGGCTGCTGTATCTCAGCACACCGATCAGCACCACGTACGTCACGCTCGCCAGCAGCGACCCGCCGGTCGGCTCGACCAACACCATCTACGGCTGGGGCCGTACCTGCCTCAACTGTCACCTGTCGCCGCAGCTCAAAACAGCCTCGGTGCAGGTGGTGTCGGTGCGGGGCCGGGACGCGTACGAGGGACCGGCGCTGCGCAGCTCCCCGGTGACCGGCATCGCCTGGCAGGGGGACTCGGGCGGTCCGCAGTTCTACAACGGACAACAGGTTGGTGTCTGCTCGAACTCCAACGGGTCGAGCTCGCAGAACTACTCCTCGGTCGCTGCCAGCCGCGACTGGATCACCTCGATCACCGGCGTCTGACCGTCGGCACCTGACCGTCCTGACCCGGGGGGCCCGACCGCTCCCCCCCCCCGACCCGGAACAAAGGTTACAACACCCCCCCCCCCCCTAGAACTTTTCCGCTGCCCCCCCCACCGAACAGTGGG